>CANQXM010000058.1 GCA_947627835.1 uncultured Bacilli bacterium
GGGTCTAGGGTTCGAATCCCTAAGGGGACACCAGATTGTCGATAAGCCTTACAAGTGTAGGGCTTTTTATTTGCACATTTTGTAGATAATTAAGGAATGAATTTTATAAGAAAATCAGATATAATAAATGTAGAGTATAAAAGAGGGATAAAATGAAAAAATTGGTTTTGCCATTATGCGTAATCTTATCATTGATATTACTTACAGGATGTCAAAAAACTTCTCCCCAAACAACATCAGAAAATACCACCAATGAACAAACCATGGAAACTTTAAATGCGTTAACCTTAGAAGAAAAAATAGGTCAAATGCTAATTATTGAAAGTCGCTTTCCCAATTTAACAGAAGAATTTAAAACGACGCTAGAAACTGTAAAACCTGGAGGATTTATTTTATTTGCAGAAAACTTTTCTACCTTAAAACAAACCGAGCAATTAATCGAAGAAATAAAAAGCACAAGTACTCTCCCTATGATTTTTGCAACGGATCAAGAGGGCGGACAAGTCCAACGTCTAAAAGCACTAAAAGAAACGATAGTAAGTGACATTCCAAGTATGTCAAAAGTTACAGAAACTCAAAATCCAGAACTAGCATATTTATTAGGTAGAACAATGTCATCAGAAATGCAAGTCTTTGGAATTAATGTAGATTTTGCTCCCGTTCTTGATGTCGATGACCCATCAATCGAAAATGAAATTGACGAGCGGACATTTAGTACAGATAAAAATATGGTATCTTTAATGGCTTTATCCCTTGCAAGTGGACTTGAAGATGGGGGAGTGATACCAGTATACAAACATTTTCCAGGTCATGGAAGCACTGCAATTGATTCTCATAATGATTTGCCAATTATAGAAAAATCGAGACAGGAATTAGAAGAAAGCGATTTAGTTCCTTTTCAAAATGCCATCAACCATCATGCTAAGATAATCATGGTAGGTCACATTGCTGTTCCATCGTTAAGCAATGACAATACACCGGCAAGTTTATCGAAAACGATTATCACCGATCTTTTAAAAAATGAAATGCACTATCAAGGAATCGTCATAAGTGATGCCTTAAATATGAAAGCACTAACCAAATACTATACGCCAGAAGAAATTTACACCCAAGCTATCAATGCTGGAATCGATATGCTACTCATGCCAGAAAATCCCGAGAATGCAGTAGAAATTATAAAAAAGCAAGTTGAGGAAAAGAAAATAGACGTGCAAAGAATTGATGATGCAGTAACAAAAATATTAAATTTAAAATTTCAAAATTTATCTCAAAAGCAAAATGACGCCAAAACCTTAAATAGCCCAATTAATCGAGAAATCGTAAGTCAAATTTCCAAAGAAAAATAAAAAAATAACTAAAAACCATCAAAATTTGTAATTTAATCTTGCCAAAATGAATAATATACGTTAAAATGAAATAGTCCTTGACCGAATGGGCTTGTAGCTCAGCTGGTTAGAGCGCACGCCTGATAAGCGTGAGGTCGGAGGTTCAAGTCCCCCCAGGCCCACCATTTAGTTATGGCCCGTTGGTGAAGTGGTTGAACACACATGCCTTTCACGCATGCATTCATGGGTTCAAATCCCGTACGGGTCACCATTTAGTTAAGGACGCATCTTCGGATGCTTTTTTTATTGCAACAAAAATGCAGTACTATTTTAGAACTGCATTTTTAATTTTATCAAGAAATTCTTGCATGATGGATAAATAATTATCATTTTCCATTCGATTTTCTGCTTTTAGAGTAGTCATTGTCTGGACGGTTACAATTTCAGCACCACTATTTTTTAAATCATCAATATACTCATTTTGACTATCGACATCAAAAACAAATAAATATTGATAGGTATCATTGCTAAAATTTCGTTTTAATAAATTGATACTATTCTCAGAAGTATTATCTTCCAAAGAAATAATTTGGAATCCATAATCTTCTAAAAACTTAAATCCATTCGAAGAAACAACTAATGTATTTGTTCCACTTGCTAGCGCATTGCGTGCTACATTTCGTAACTCAGCATCTTGTAAAGATAAAGTTTCTTCGAGTTCTCGATATTTTTCTTCAATTTCTTCATTCACTAACTTGCTACCAATAAAGGTTTCCAGATTTGTTTTAATATTGGAAGCAAGCATCAAAGCATTATTGGGACTAAGCCAGAGTTCATAAACACTATACTTATACTTAAATCCATAAGCAACATCAATAATTTGAATCTTTCGATTATTATTTGTAAAATCTTTAGCAATTTGTTTTTCATCTGTAAGACCATTATAAACAAATACATCGCCCTTACTATATTCTTTAATTTGTTTATCGGTTAAAGAATAAGAAGTGACATCCGCTCCATCCGGATAAATACTAGAGATCTTTGAATGATTTCCATACAATACTTCTGTAAAATATTGAAAAGGATACACCGTTGTATAAATCGTAGCATTATCTAAATTATTACGTTCCAAACACCCTGAAGTAAATAAAGTCAGTGCAACTAGAAAAGCACTAAAAATTGCTTTTTTCAAAATTTTTCCTCCTTCTTTGGAACAGGATCATAACCATACGTTCCCCCAGGTCGACAGTTTTTAATCCGTTTGAGTCCTAATTGTAATCCTTTTCGCACTCCATGTTCCGAAATTGCTTCAATCATATAATTTGAACAAGTCGGAGTATGCCTACAAAAATAATGAGATGAAAAGGGGATGACCTGATAAATGCGGATAAAAAAAATGAGTATCTGCTTCACGAAACCACCCATTAACATTTTACAATAGAATAAGAGCAAAGTAAAATATCTTTTGCTTATTACTTCCTTTTTTTGTATAATGGGAATGAAGAGAGTTTGATTACAATGGACTTTTTAAAGAAGTATAATATAACCATAAAAGATAAAAAATTATTAGAAATTGCCTTAACTCATAGTTCATATTCAAACGAGCATCATTGTAAAAATTATGAACGCTTAGAATTTTTAGGAGATGCCGTATTAGAATTAGTAATTAGTGATTATTTATATAAAGAAACTTCTTATAAAGAGGGAGATATGAGTAAAATTCGTGCTTCTTTTGTTTGTGAAAAAGCCCTAGCAACCTACGCGCATGAATGTCAAATTGAACCATGGATTAAAGTGGGAAATGGTCAGCAACATAATGTGAATGATACCATCGTAGCAGATGTTTTTGAAGCAATCATTGGTGCAATTTACCTAGATCAAGGATTTTCAATCGCCAAAAAATTAATTGATGCCATTATTCTGCCACATATCGAAAAAAAAGAAGATTTTTTAAAAGACTATAAATCAGCCTTACAAGAAATGGTTCAAACAGATAGAAAATCCTTAGAATACGTCCTAGTAAGTGAAAGTGGCCCGGCTCATAATCGTCAATTTGCAGTAGAAGTAAAAATTGATGGAATTATTTATGGAAAAGGAAAGGGAAAAAGTAAAAAAGAAGCTGAGCAAAATGCAGCTTATGACGCTCTTCATAAATGTGCGAGGTGAATCATGAAATTAAAAACCATCAAAGCATATGGATTTAAATCCTTTGCAGATAAAATAGAAATCGAAATCAAAAGTAACATTACCGCCATTGTTGGTCCAAATGGCTCTGGAAAAAGTAACATCGTTGATGCGGTTCGTTGGGTACTAGGAAGTCAGTCCATCAAATCCTTGCGCGCAACAGGAGCTATGACCGATTGTATCTTTGCAGGAAGTAAAACTAGAGAACCATTAAAACGAGCAGAAGTAGCTCTAACCTTTGACAATGAAGATCATAAATTAAATAGTGATTTAAATGAAATTGAAGTCAAAAGAGTGTTATATCACACCGGAGAAAATGAATACTATATCAATAATACCAAAGTAAGATTAAAAGATGTCACAGACCTCTTTATTGACACAGGAATCGGCCTAGATTCATTTAATATTATTAGTCAAGGTCATATTGAATCTGTTATTACGAGTAAACCAGAAGAAAGACGAGTAATTTTTGAAGAAGCAGCAGGAGTATTAAAATACAAAAAAAGGAAAGAAGAATCCTTAAAAAAATTAGAAAAAACCAAAGACAATATTGAAAAAGTAGATTTAATTATCAATGAATTAGAAGAAACCGTTCTACCACTTAAAGAACAGAGTGCTCTTGCCAAAAAATACTTAGAACTTAAAAGTAATTTAGAAGAACTAGAAATTGCTTTTATTGCAAGTAATATAAAAAATAAAAATGAAGAATATCAAACCATCAAAAACGAAGTAGAAAATTTAGAACAACAAGTTCTTGAACTAACAAACAAAGTAACGATGGATAATTCCAAAATTGAATCCCTTCGTTTAGAAAACTTAAAATTAGATGAAGAAATTTCCAAAGCAAATGCCACGCTAATCAGTATTACTGAAAAACTTAGTGCAAGTCAAAGTGAAAAAGAAATTACCATGGAACGTCAAAAATATACAATTGATAAAGAAAAAATTCATGAAGAAATCATTAATTTAAAAGAAGAAGAATTGACACTTCAAAAAGAAATTGAATTAATGACTAAGGGATATGAACAAGAAAATAAACAAAGAAAAGAACTTCAAGAGAAACTTGCCTCCATCGAAGAAGCCATTGCTTTATTAAAAGTAAAACAGAATAATATTGAAGGAAAGAAAAATGAGATTTTTCGAGAAACCATGGAAACCAAAAATCAAATTGAAATTATGCAAAATAATATCAATGGCGATTTAAAATTACCAGTGGCTGTCAAAAATATACTGAATAATTTACGATTAGAAGGAATTTGCGGAACGATCGGAAAATTAATAGAAACGTCAGAAAAATATAGTGAAGCCATTGAAGTAGCGCTTGGAGCAAGTAGCAATTTTATCGTTGTAGAAACAGAACAAAATGCCAAAAAAGCCATTGCTTATTTAAAAGAAAATCATTTAGGAAGAGCTACCTTTTTTCCAAGAAATATTATCAAAGGAAAATTACTAGATGCCAAAATCATAACATCTCTTCAATCTGAAAAAGGGTATATTGATATTGCAAGTAATTTGATAAAATACGATGAAAAATACCAAAATATTATTGAAAATCAATTAGGGAATATTATTGTGGTTGATAATATTGATACGATGAATCATCTAGCCAAGAAATTAGAATATCGGTATCGAATTGTGACTTTAACTGGAGAAATCCAGCACACCGGTGGATCTATTAGCGGAGGAGCCAATCGCTTTTCGGGAAGTGTTTTAAAAGAAAAAATTGAGTTAGAAAAAAAACAACAAAAATTAAAAGATCTTCAAACAGAAGCCATCAAAAAAGAAAAAGAAGAAACAAGCATCACACAAGAATTGCTAGTAAAATATGAAAGTAGAATAGAAATTGAAAAACAATTAGTCATCAAAGAAGAAGAAGAAAACTTAAAGAAGGAATCTTTGGAAAAATTACAAAAACAATTAGAAGAAAAACAGCAACAATTAAAAGGAACCGAAAATCTTCAAAGCAATAAACTAGATGAACAACTAATCGATTTATTAAAAAATATTAATAAATTAGAAACCGAAAGCGATTTAACCAAAAAAGAATTAAAAACTTTAAAAGAAAAGAAAGACCAGATTTTAGAGGAAATCAATGTAGAAGAACGCGCTTACCGTGAAAAAAATAGTAAGCAAAATCAAATTGAACAAGAACTAAAACAAAAAGAAATCAATTTGGGAAAATTAGATATTCAATTAGATAATTTATTACTAACTTTAAGCGAAAATTACAATCTTACCTACGAAAAAGCCATTTTGGATTATCCATTAGATATGGACTATAATCTTGCCAAAGAAAAGGTAAATAAATTAAAAAGTGAAATGGAATCTCTTGGCACTGTCAACTTGGGTAGCATCGATGAATACAATCGATTAAATACGCGGTATAGTTTCTTACAAACGCAAAAAGAAGAACTGGAAAAAAGCAGTGAAGACTTACAAAAAATGATTCAAGAAATGGATGAAATCATGATTGAAAAATTTAAAACTACGTTTGACAAAATCAAAGAGGAATTCGCCAGTGTATTTCAAAAGTTGTTTAAAGGAGGAACCGGCTTACTAAAATTAACGGATCCAGACAATTTATTAGAAACTGGAATAGAAATTATCGCTGAACCACCAGGTAAAAAATTAAATAATATTAATTTACTCAGTGGAGGAGAGAAAACCTTAACAGCGATTGCCCTTCTTTTTGCCATATTAAATGTTCGTCCAGTGCCTTTTTGCATACTCGATGAAGTAGAAGCTGCCTTAGATGAAGCAAACGTAGATACCTTTGGCTCTTACTTGCAAAGTAAAAAAGGAAAGAGTGAATTTATTATCATTACACATAAAAAAAGAACCATGGAATATGCCGATACACTTTATGGAATTACTATGCAAGAATCGGGAGTTAGCAAAATTGTTAGTGTCAAACTAGAAAACATTTAAAAAAAGCTTTATCACACAAAGCTTTTTTATATTTCTCGCATTTTATCTGCATTTTTAAATGGATTCTTCGGATCAATTCGATCGGTAAATAAAATTCCGTTTAAATGATCAATTTCGTGCTGAAAGGCAATCGAAATATCTTCACGAACACGAATTTCATAAGTTTTTCCATTTTCATCTTGAGCTTCCACGGTCATTCGTGCGTGTCTTGGAACAATACCCGTCGTTTCGCGATTGACACTTAAACAACCTTCGCCCTCTCCAACATAAATCAGTTCTTCACTAAAACTTTTAATCTTGGGATTGATAACAACATAATTTTTAAATTTTCCTTCTTCATATTCATCAACAACTACGAAAATTCGTTTTAAAACACCGAGTTGTACAGCCGAAAGACCCATGCCTGCTCGTAAATCATATTTTGCGCGTTCTTCTTCAATCTGGCTCATTTTTAAATAGAGTAACATATCATGAATCATTTCTCGGTCTTGTTTGGATAATGGAAAAGTAACTTCATCACTTACGGTATGCAAGCGTTTATCCTTTTCATCTAAAATAACGATATCTGGCAATTTCATGAACTTCACCCCTCATAACTACGACATATTGTATCATAATTTTAGAAAATTGGAAGCAAAAAAGGCAAATATACGTTATAATACTATCAAAAGAGTGGTTTTATGATACAAATAACGAACGATATAAAAAAAGCAAATGCCATCACCCATAGCGGAACTTTTCATGCTGATGACATCTTTTCAACGATTTTTTTAAATAAGTTGTGTTAAACAAAATGACTGATAATTAATTATGATATTCAGCATAAGCAATATTCAAATCAATTGGCATAGGG
>CANQXM010000059.1 GCA_947627835.1 uncultured Bacilli bacterium
AGTTGTAGCATTTTTGTTTTGTTCTTCTACCCATTCATTGTAACTGCTAATGTTTTTAACGCCTTTTTCTGCAAATAAATCGTATCTTCGTTCCATTTCTACAACGACTTTTTGAAGAGCTAATGAGGCTTTTTTCGGATCGGTTACAACCGGACAAATTAAGTGTGGAACCCCATTATAATTGGATAATTCTACTTTTTTGGGATCTACTAACATGATTTTTACTTGATCAGGACGATATAACATCAATAAAGATGCTAACATACTATTTATGCAAACGGATTTACCACTTCCGGTAGAACCTGCTACTAATAAGTGCGGCATTTTTGATAAATCTGCGGTTTGAGGACGACCCATGATGTCTTTTCCTAAAGCTACTAACATTTTGGCATTTTCTTGAGATTTCGGAATATTCCCTAAAATTTCTTTGATTTTTACAGCACTAATTACCGGATTTGGAATCTCAATTCCAATGGTACTTTTTCCTGGAATTGGAGCTTGAATTCGCACATCTTTCGCTGCTAAGGCTAGAGCGATTTCTTTATTGATACCAACGATACGGCTGACTTTGGTTCCAGATGGAACGACTACCTCATACTGAGTAACGCTCGGTCCCATATGAACATCTACGACGCGTCCCGAAATTTGAAAATCTTTTAATACTCGTTCCAAATTTTGTTTATTGCTAATGATAAATTGATTCGAATTTACTTTTTTTGGCTTTTCTGGATTATCTAGTAAGTTAATGCTTGGCAAGTGATACTCTGAATTTACAAAGGTTATGTTTCCAGCACCATCATCTTTTTCAATCGTATTGGGTGCCACTTTATCTTCATGAAGTTGGGTAATTGTTTTTTCTTTATCATAATTATGTAATTCTTCGACACTGGATAAGATGACACGATCATCATTTTCATGCGTTTCAAATTCTTGATCTTCTTCATAAGCGTAGGTATTTTCTTCTTGTTCTTCCTCTTCTTCCATTAACATTGGTTTTACTTTTTTAATTTGTTCAATCATTTTATTTAAGGCATTGCCAAGATTGAAATTGAAAAGCAAAATAAGGCCGAAAATACTAATAAATATCAAAACAATTAAGGTTCCGGTACTTCCAAATAAGGATGCGGTTGCAAAAGAAAGGGCTGCTCCAACGATTCCTCCTCCAATTACAATTGTCGTTTGACCTGAAGTTGTAAGGGCATTGCTGGTTCCAATGGATTGAACTCTTTCCATATAATTATTAATTGTCGATTTGAAAATATCACTTGCATTTGCACATTCATTAATATATTTAAAATGACTTAATATTAATACTACCGCAATGAGAATGTAAATTCCTAATAATTTGGCACTAAAAAAATTGGGCAATTTTCTTTTTATTAGCATGTAAAATCCTAAGAATAATAAAAGAATTAAAATTGCTGGCCACCATTCTCCTAATAAAAACATGGCAAATTTTTTTAATAAGGTTCCTACGGGTCCAAAGCCAAAACCAATTAATCCAATTAAGATTAAAATAAGGCCGGTTAATTCTACAGAATAGGTAAATCCTTTTTGATTTGAACTACTAGATTTTTTCTTTTTTGCCATACTTTACCACCATACACATTATATCTTAATTCATTTTTTTTTGCTACCCTTTTACTTTTTTTTGACATGTATTCGTACGGCTTATAAATGACGGAGACGCTCTTTAATCTTTTTTATAAATCCTTCACTGGTAATATCTTCTTCATCTTTTGGAAACATGAGATTATAAATATAGATGGGATGAAGCAAAAATGTCATTGAATCGGCTTTATCTACGATGGATATTAGCCAACTTTCTTTATATTTGGGTGGACGTTTATTTAAAGGAAACATGTGTTTTTTGATAATATCATCAACTTTTAGATTCATATCTTCGGGGAAGTATTTCCAGGCGTTTTGTCGTGCTTGTTCGGCATGCACAAATCCGTGTTTTTTTAAAAATGGAGTTTTCTTTTTATTATTTTGCCAAGGTTCATAATAGAAATCATGTAAAAGGCCCCCAATGGCTGCTGCTTTATAATCCCAAGACAAGCGTTTAGCTATTTTGTAAGAATCATAAGATACTCGCAAGGTATGTTCATAGACACTTTCATTGGCATGGTGAATAAATTCCTTACGCTTTTGAAATTCTGGATGATTAATAATTGGTTTTACGAGGTTAATGAATTCGACATAATCATCAATTAGGCCTTTTTTTTTACTCTTTATGTCAATGTAGTTCTTAATATAAGATAGAAGACTACCAATTTGCCATAAAAGGGTGAAATAGATAAATGCTTCGATTGGAATATTCCAAGAATCAAAGACAATGTCTAAAAGTCCAATGATGATGGTAATAAAAATAACCCATGTTTTTATTTTGCCAATCATTAAGGATTCTGCGATCCCTTTTCGAAAATAAAAATATAAGTTTAACATAGCAATGATGCATTCTAAAATTAAGATATATATAAATGAATGTGTTTTGACAATTAAGATAATTAATAAACCGATAGCAAGAATTTTATCAGCGATGGCATCTAATTTGGCTCCGAGTAAACTTTTTACATCCCAGCGTCTTGCTAAATAGCCATCTAAAAAATCGGTTAAAGCTATTACAATGGCGATGGCAATTAATATTTTGATGTGATTGGTAAGTCCTAAATATACGATAATTGGGGTTAGTATGATGCGCGAAATCGTTAACATATTAGGAATATATTTTTTCATGGAGTATCACCTAATCTCAAGGTTATTATACTATATTCTGAAACACAAAAAAAGAGCATTCTTTTTTAATGCTCTCGCTTCTTATTATAAAAATTTTTTCATTTCTTGCAAATTATGCTCTAAGGTTTTTAAAAATCGATGACAAATATTTTTTAATTCTTCATCTTGTCCTTCATAATGATTTTGAATTTTGGTTATTTCAATGATTCCTTTATTATTTCCTTCCATCATCATTTTGGCAATCTGACTATCTGAATCATCCATTTTTAATTTCATTTCACTCATAACTTCACTACTTTTTTCAACAATTTTACCTAATTCTGATTCTTCAAAACCATATTTTGCTAAAATTAGTTCAATTTCTTCTTTTAATTTGTCATACTCTCTTTTTTGCGTATTGATGATTTCTTTAAAATCTCCGTCATGAGCTTTGTCTAAAACATTTTCAACCCCGATGACCCCCATTTGAGCGCATCGATACATCTTGTTTAAGTAGTCTACTTCTAAAGGTATTTTTTCTTCTTTCATATTCTCACCTACTCTTAGGTTGGAATCTTTTTATTTTTTTATACCTTTATATTTCTTGAACTACTGCAATTATCATTGGTTTGCATTCTGTTTCGTTATATAAAAATTTGCTTAATTCGGAACGAATTTCTGTTTTAATCTTATTATATTCAATGTAATTTTCAGTAATATTTCTATTGATTACTTCTTCAGAGATGCGTTTGATTTCACTCATCATTTCTTTGGAATCTTTTACATAAACGAATCCTCTTGTTGTTACTTCTGGTCCTACTAAAAGGACTTTATCTTTTTTACTAATGGTTGCACTAATCAGAACGATTCCATTTTCACTTAACATTTCTCGATCTTTGACAACTAATTCTCCGACATCATCACTACTTTTTCCATCAATTAAACAATCATTGATTTTAATATGGTTAAAGGTATCAATATGATTGCCATCTTCAAATTCAATTACATCTCCATTTTGTTTTAAGAAAATATTTTCAGCCGGTATTCCTAAACTATTTGCTAAATTGGCATTTCCTACCATATAACGATATTCGCCTTTTACTGGCATGTAATATTTTGGATTCATCAAGCGAATCATTAGCATTAAATCTTCACTTGATGGGTGATGTAAGATATTTTTTTCTTTTGGAAGGGGAATAATCTTGCATCCTGCCATGGCTAAATCATTTTCAATTTTTACTAATAATTTTTCATTGGCATCATATCTTGGTTCTGCAAAACATACGGCATCTCCGGGTTTTAAAGTAATGTATTTATCGTAGTTATTGATAATTTTACTAATCGATGCATAGGGATTTTCTTTGTCATCACATATTAAAAGGATCGAATCATTATCTTTTATATTTGATAAATCTCCAATTAATTCTTCACTAAATTTTAAGTATCCTTCTTGTTTGCCAAAGTTAATTGCATTTTGTAGTTTTTTACCCATTACAACAATTTTTCGATGTGTATTTTCCGCACTGGCTAAAATATCTTGAATGGTATACAAATGGGTTGGCAACACGGAAAACATAATGCGACCTTCTTGTTTATTTATGACATCTTTAAAGAAGCTTTCTAAACGATGAGAAGGAGAGGTATGACCAATATGTTCGGAAAAACTTGATTCACAAAGTAGGCATAGAACCCCTAATTTTCCAATATATGCAATTTTTCCTAAGTCCATTCCATAAGGGCCATCCATTTTGGGATCGATAATAAAATCTCCCGTATAGCAAATAGCGCCATCTTTTGTATTTAATACATACATAACAGCATCAGGACAACTATGGCTTACACTAATTGGAAAAACACTGGTGCGTCCAAAATTAATTTTTTTGTGTGGCGTTATTTCTACAATATTTTTTTCGGGTACTCCACTTTCTATAAGGACATATTTGGTAAATTTGGTTGCAAATAATTTGATTTCCGGAATCTGTTTTACTAAATCTGCACATCCACCCATATTTTCATAATGTCCATGGGTTAAAAAAACACCACGAATGCGTTTTCTATTTTTTTCTAAGTATTCATAATCTGGGAGAATATAGTCGATTCCAAAAGAAGTTCCAGAAGTATATTTGAGACCACAATCAAAAACAAAAAGATCTTTTTCTACTTCTACACAATAAGTATTTTTCCCTGATTCGTCTAATCCGCCCAAACTAAAAATTTTAATTTTACTCATAATTCAACTCTTTTCTAATCATATTAAAAATTCAAAAGTTCATTCCGGTGTGTTTATTATAACAGACAAAAAGAGATTTTTCAATCTCTTTCCAATTCTATTATTTGGTGGTTTCTTGATTTGTTTCGGTAATTAATTTGCTTAACGTTGTTAGTTCTAATCCTTTGTATTTTGCTTCATTTAATAAAAGTTTTACATCCTCTAATTTGGCACTTTTTTTAATGAGAATAATGGAACCACTATCTAACTGGCTTTTTATTTTGGCAATATTATATGCTGTTAGTTCTAATTCTGGTTTGATTAAATATTTACTTTTTTTTCGACAGGTAGATTCAATAAAGTTATTTATGATGCAGAGATTTTTATTTTCTTTTTGTGCGTTCAGTAAATTTTCCGTGGCATCATAATTTTGAGAATCATTATTGATTTGCTCTAATGTAGTATCTCTCATAAATGTTTTTTCTGTAATCAGAATAGAAAGTGGAAGATGATTATCACTAAAATATTGAGCGATTTCACCTTTTTCTTCCATAATGAAAGCAAAACTTCTTTTTTTAGAATTCCCTTTTTTGATGATTTTGTCTTTATAATCCTCCATGGAAATTTCGGGTTTTACTTGATCAAAAATTAGATAATATTTATTAAAGGCTCCAAAAGATTTCATTTTTTGAAAACTTTTGTCAACGTTTACCGTTAAGCCATTAATTCCAGGTATCATTGTATCTTCCATAATTTGGGCATTAGTAAATTCCTGTTTATTGTCTTCGGCTATGACGATGATACTTTCATAAATCGGATCTTTTTGGCGCATTAAAACAGCTATTTTTTCTGTATAGTAGAAACTAAAGAGCATGATGGCTACAATTCCGAGATATTTATAAAAGTTTTTCATGTGTGTCACCATTAAATTATATTCATTTTAATTTTTTGTAGTAGCAATTTTTTCTTTATCTAAAAGTTTTTGAAGTGCTTTATCAGGCTTTTTTATGCAGGTAGCATAGGCACTAGGATTAGTTCTCAACATTTTTAAAAATTGGTATTCATGACAAGTAAGTGATGAAGCATCTAATAAAACAGCAATATCTACTTTTAAGTAACTAGCAATTTGCTCGAGAGTTTGGTAAGGTGGCTTTCGTGTCTCTTTTATGTATGCATATAAATTACTTTTGTTTATATGCATTTTCTTTGCTAATGATTGATAAGTATCTTTATTTTTCTTACGATACGTTTCCAGTATTTTGCTCAACTTCTTCATTTTTCATTTCCTTTCTTGATGAAGATACAAAACTAATCGATTGGGCGATTACTTCGGTAAGATATTTTTGATTACCCTGTTCATCTTTGTAAGTTATCGTCTGAATTCTACCTCGAACAGCGATGGAATCTCCAACTTTACAATAATTTGCAACATTTTGAGCAATTCCATTCCATAATACGCAACGAATAAAATCCGATTCATAAATGCCTTCTGAATTTTTAAAATTTCTCGGCACGGCAATGTTAATAATGGCTCTTTTTTTGTTATTTTCTAGTTCTTCACAGCTGGGATCTTGTGCTAAACGCCCCACCAAAATGACATTGTTCAAATTTCTTTTTCCTCCTTTCGCAACATGAATGTATCGGATTTTGGGGGAACGTGCAAAAGGATGATTTTGAAGATTTGCAATCAAAAACGAACTGATTTTTCTTATCCGTCCGCTTTATTTTGTATTTTTTTAAATTATTGTTTGGCAGTTTTTCTTTTATTCTTTAAGTAGTCGATTTAATTCGACAGCATATTCCATCGGAAGTTCTTTTTTAAAGTCATCAATGAAGCCCATTATTAATAATTCTTTAGCTTGTTCTTCGTTTAAGCCCCTACTTTGCAAGTAAAATAGTTTTTCAGCACTGACTTTAGAAACGCTTGCCTCATGTTCTAACATAGAAGTTTCATTTTCGATAATATTTTTGGGATAGGTATCACTTTTTGATATTTCATCTAACAAAATCGTGTCACATTTAATAGTTGCTTTGGAATGTGACGCATTTTTTGCTATTTTGGATGTTCCACGATAGTTGGCAACTCCTCCTTGTTCGGCAATTGATTTACTTACAATATTGCTCTTGGTGTGCTTTCCTAAATGAATCATTTTGGCTCCGGCATCTAGCATTTGGCCTTTTTTGGCATAGGCAATACTAATCGAATTTCCTACTGAATAATCTCCCTTTAAGATACAAGATGGGTATTTAATGGTTACTTTACTGCCAATGTTTCC
>CANQXM010000060.1 GCA_947627835.1 uncultured Bacilli bacterium
TTGTAGCAGGACCCTGAGGTCCGGTTGGGCCAGTCGGACCAATCATTTGTCTTTGAGAACAACAACATCCTTGTGGTCCTGTGTACGAAGCAACAATTTGAAGTGCTTTTTTATATGCACTGTTATTATTATTCATGATTTTCTCCTTTCTACTTTAACATATGAAGAAGTAAAAATTGCGTATGTGGAAATGACTATTTCACATGAAAAAAGACTTCATGGGGAAGTCTTCTTTAAATTATTTAGTTCTTGTTCAATTTTTTGAATGTTTTTTAAAAGAAAATCGACATCATATTTATTGGTATTATTTCTTTTATTTAAACGATTGTTAATTAGTGATTGCTGGGATGCATAGGTTACTATGTATTGACCTAATAGCATTAACCAGTTTCCAATTGAATTTTGTTCATTAATATCTAATTCTTCTGTTAAGATAGCTCCAATGACAAAAGCAGATAGAGAATAGATATTTGGATCGATATCTGGAGGAAAATTATGTGACAACATATCCCTCCTTATCGAATTTTATGCTTTATTTTACGGCTTTAGACATTGTGCCGTCTGGATCATTTAGGTTGATAATGTCTGCACCTTTTAATGAATTTAAGGTGGTTGTAATTTCAGAAATTTTTTGTCTTACAGCAACATATTGTGGATTATTCATTAATTGTTTTTCTGCATATTTGATAAGTGTTTCTTTACTAATTAGCGTTAACGCATAAATTTGCGTATTATCTTTGTTTTGTTCATATTGTTTTAATTTTTCGTTGATTTCTTTTAAACTTGGAATGATTTGTTCTTCCATTTTTTGTTTGTATTCTAGTAATTTATTTAACTGTCTTTTTAGAAGTTCTGTTTCATTTTCTTTGTTTAACATTGTAACGGCTTCTGGTCCAATATGATCGGTTGGTTTGGTATTTTGAATGCTATGATATCTTTGAACGCTTGCATTATGAACAATGCGGTTTACTTTAACGTTACCAACTGGAATAAAATCAAGTTCCTTTTGGATTGGTTCTAAAGCTGGACGAAGAACATTTTCGGTGTTTTGAGGAGGCATTTGGTTTATTTGTTCTTCTGGTTTTACGAAATTGATGATGTTCTCTGGTTTCGGTTGTGATTCTACATTTGTAGAACTTATTATGTTTTGAGGTTCTATTGGAACGGATGTATTTATTGGATTTCTATTTTGGGGTGCTACTTGTGGGTTTGCGTTTCCGGTTACTAAATTTACACTTTGAGGAGTTATTTGTGGTTCTTGGATAACTGGATTCATTGGTTGTATTTCTGGACTTCCCTGATTTATATTTGGGGTTTCTGGTTGCATCGTTTGCATTTCTGGTTGATTATTTTCTGCTACTGGCATTTTTTCTAGTTTTTCTTCAGATAATTCTTTGATTTTTTCATCTAACATCGTAGGGATTTGCGGATTTTGAAGAATGTCGAAATAGCCTTTTTTTCTAATTGGATCACTTAGTACTTCATAGTAGTGATTAATTTGGTCGATTAAACTATTTTTTTCACTGGCATTTAATGTGTAAGCTACATTTTCTTTTTCTTCGCGTTTTTGATTTAATTCTGCAAGTGTAAAATCTTTTGGAAGTTCAAAAAAGGCGAGTAAGTCAATGATTCCAGATTCGTTTGTAAAAGTATTTGGGTTTAAACGATTTTTATAAGTGGTAAGATATGCTTTTAAAAGTTGTTTACTTCCTAAAATATATTCGCCTTTCATATAAGCTTTTTTCATTTGTTGAAGATTTTTTAATTGAGCTTCATATTGTTTTTTGCTATTGTCATCTATTTCTTGACTTAATGTATTATTGATGGAAGTAATGTTGGCATTTAAATTTTGAGACATCGCTGCAAGGTCATTTATAAACTTTGCTAATTTTTCTTCATCGCATAAATCTGCAATTGAACAGTTTAAAATGGTTGGAAGATCAATTAACTTTCTGTTTTCATCAAAAATTGTATATTCTGCTGTATTTGAATTTTGGAATTTTTTATATAATTTACTAAATTGTTCAAATATTCCCATGTGTAATCCCTATCTTTCTACCATAATCATTATAACATAATCCCATTAAATGACAATGAGTTTTATGCACCCCTTTTTTTAGCAATCATATATTACATTAGAAAAGTAGGGGATTTTATGTTGCTTTCGGATTTGAAAGAAGGACAAGTCGCGACAATTTTACAAGTTTCTTGTGATGATTCGTTGAAACAACGATTATATGATTTAGGATTTTTGCCAGGTCATGCAATAGGTTGCCTTTTAGAAGGACCTTTTCATAGTCCAATTTTATATTTGGTTAACGGAGCTATGATTGCTCTTCGAAAGCGAGATGCAATGCTTATCGAGGTGGATTATGAAGCGTAGAAAAATAGCTTTAATTGGCAATCCCAATGTAGGGAAGAGTACCATTTTTAATACTTTAACAAAAAATCATCAACATACTGGCAATTGGTCTGGAAAAACGGTTACGTATGCTTATGGAGAATGTATGTATGAAGATACTTTACTGCAGATTTATGATTTACCTGGAACGATTTCTTTACATGCACATTCTTATGAAGAAGAGGTTGCTCGAGATTTTATTTGTTATGAAGATTATGATGTTGCGGTAGTTGTGTGTGATGCAAGTTTATTAGAACGAAATTTTTCTTTGGTTTTACAAATTTTAGAAGTTCAACCGAATGTAGTGGTTTGTATTAATTTGATGGATGAAGCTCGAAAAAAAGGGATTCAGATTGATTTTGATCAATTACAAAAACGTCTTCATGTTCCGGTTATTGGAACTTCTGCACGCAATAAAGAAGGCTTGTTGGAGTTAAAAAAGGCAATGGCAGTGGCAAATTGTAAGACGTTTTATTCCTTTTTTTATCCAAAATATATTGAAGATTGCATTTCTGTTATTTCTAAAAATTTACCATACAGCCGCTATTCTAAACGTTTTTTAGCTTTACAATTAATGAAAAATGATGATATTTTTACTCATTTATCTTGGTTAAAAAAAGAAGAACTGCAAAATCTTTTGGTCGTGCCAAGACATGTTTTTCAAATGGAAACCATTGCTACTACAATTAGTGAAGAAACGAAAAGCATTGTTCACAGTGCAATTTCTTATCCGAAAAAAAGTAAGAAACAATTTTCTTTTGATAAGTTCTTAAGTCGCAAAATTACTGGAATTCCAATGATGCTCTTGATGTTATTTGGCATTTTGTTTTTAACAATTTATTTTTCTAATATTCCTAGCGAGTGGTTGTTTCAATTTTTTGGAAATTTAGAGAATCCTTTCTTTCAATTTTTATCTTTTCTTCATTTGCCCGTTTGGCTTTGTGAAATGTTTGTTTATGGAATGTATCGAACACTTACTTGGGTTATTTCGGTTATGTTACCACCGATGGCTATTTTTTTTCCATTGTTTACAATTTTAGAAGATTTGGGTTTATTACCAAGAATTGCTTTTAATTTGGATTATCCTTTTGAAAAATGTCACGCTTGTGGAAAGCAAGCACTTACGATGTGTATGGGACTTGGATGCAATGCCGTTGGTGTTATGGGAGCACGAATTATTGATAGTAAACGAGAACGTTTTTTAGCAATTTTGACAAATTCTTTTCTTCCATGCAATGGGCGATTTCCTACACTTATTAGTATGATTACGATGTTTATGGTAGGTTTATCTAGCGGTTTGGTTAGCAGTATCTTTTCTTCTTTTATTTTAACGCTTGTCATTTTACTTGGTATTTTGATGACGTTTTTGGTTTCTTATCTTTTATCCAGAACGCTTTTAAAGGGGTATCCAACACATTTTACTTTGGAATTGCCTATGTATCGTAGACCCAAAGTCTTGCAAGTAATTATTCGTTCTATTTTTGATCGGACTTTATTTGTTTTAGGACGTGCTGTGTTGGTCGCTGCTCCAGCGGGAATTGTTATCTGGATTTTTGCAAATGTCAAAATTGGAAATGTGACGATGATTCAGTTTTTGTCTTCTTTCTTGGAACCCATTGGTGTTTTCCTTGGATTAGATGGCATGATTCTCTTAGCGTTTTTGTTAGGATTTCCAGCAAATGAAATTGTTCTTCCTATTTTGATGCTTGGTTATTTATCTTTAGGAAGTATGCAGGATTTTCAAGATTTGGCTTTTATGCGAGAGGTCTTTCTTGCTCATGGTTGGACTAGTTGGACGGCAGTTGCCTTTTTAGTTTTGTGTCTTTTTCATTTTCCATGTTCTACGACGGTTTTAACTATAAAAAAAGAAACACATTCTTGGAAGTGGGCGCTTTTTGCTATTTTTCTTCCTACTTGTATTGGTATTTTATTGTGTCTCTTTCTGCAGTTTTTTCACTTTTTATGGCTCCTTTTTTAAGCAAGCAATAAAAAATCCTTCAAATTGTTCATCTGGGCAGATGGTAATGGTATTGTTAAGTTGATTTTTCAGGGTAGGAATACTCGCATCTAATTGAATAGGTAAGAGGGTAATCGGGTATTCCTTTTGAATGCTTTTAATGATTTCTTCATTTTCATAGGAAAGAATCGAACAGGTAGAGTATATCATGGTATGGTTTGGTTTTAGCAAGCGAATGGCTTTTCTTAAAAGTTTTTTCTGAACTTCTATGAAATGTGATTTTTGCTTTTCTTCCCACATATTGGTTTGATTTTTCCAAGTAGAGATGGTGCCACTTCCAGAACATGGAGCATCTAAAAGAATTTTATCAAATGAAAAATTATCATCTAATAAAGTGGCATCAGTTTTTAAAATGGTAGTGCAAGTTACACCTTGTTTTTCGATATTGTATTTTAAGCGTTCTAAGCGAATCTGATTTTTTTCACAAGTAGTAATTTGTGCTTTATTATTGGTTTGCATAGCAATTTGTGTTGTTTTACTTCCAGGGGCTGCTGTCATGTCTAGTATTTGTTCATGTTCTTGTGGATTTAATAAAAGAACCGGGATCATTGAGGATAGACTTTGCAAATAGATTTTTCCTTCTTTAAAAATTGCAAGTTCAGTTAATTCTTTACTGGTTTTGTTTAAGATGATGAGTGCATTTTCATACCAAGGTACTTCTTTATATAAAATGTGATTTTGATTTAGAATTTCTTCAATTTCTTTTTTGGTTGTTTTTAAAGTATTAATTCGAAGAGAAGGCTTTCTTTTAGCAAGATATCCCTTGGCTATTTTTTCTAGCGTTTCTAAGTCAAATTGGCTTTCTAGAATTTCTTTTAATTCGGTTGGCAAATTTAATTGTTTCCACATCCATTCGTCATCTCCTATATTTTTTGGATCATTTTATTATGATGAGTTTCCTTTGGCCTTTATTTTACAATATTCTTGGCATTTTTTCAAAAATATGATAATATCATTTTAGATGCCGATTTAGTACAGTGGTAGTACAGATGCATGGTAAGCATCAGAGGGCAGTTCAATTCTGCCAATCGGCACCAGATAGATACCAAACTCGGACTTTTCAATCAACTTGATTAGTTCGAGTTTTAAAATGATTAAATTTATGTTAAAATATTTTATGGAAGAATTGATATATTTGTCAATTTAGAAAACACACTTGTATATTGACAAATATAATATAGTTTTTAATTATAATAAAAAATCTATTTATACTTCTAAGTGTTATGAAAGGGTAATTAAAGATTTTTATGGAATCAAAGTATAATTTAACTTATGTCAAACTTGATAAAAAAAATGGTTGATATAGCGTTTGATATTCAAAAATCAATATGGCCAGAAGATCCAGACTATAATGATTTATATGACAAAGCAATAAATCCATTAGATGATAATTGCTTTTTCTTGGTTTATGATAAAGAAAAATTAATAGGAATTACTGGTGTGGACGTTTTTAGAGAATATCCTGATACAATATGGCTAGACTGGTTTGCAATCTTACCACAGTTTAGAAAAATGGGCTATGGAAAAAAAGTTTTACTTGATACTATAAATTATTGTAAACAGTTAAAAAGGTATAATAGTTTTAGGGTTGAAACAACATATTATGAAAATAGACCAGCTTTATTTTTATACGATAAAGTTATGCATTATAAAGAAAATTATACTGCAGAAGATACTAAGAATAATAAGACACAAACGTTAATATATACTTATGTTCTTAATGGAAAACTTGAACCATGGAATAATAAATATTTAGGTTTAAGAAAATATTACAATAGTTTAAGATTATTATGAAGTTGTCATACTTCTTCCTTAATGGCACCAGATTGATAGGAAACTTTGAAAAATTCGGGTAAAAATAGAAAACTACTCTCAAATTAATTGGAAGTAGTTTTATTTTGTCAATTTAAAAAACACACTTGCTAATTGACACCAATCAATTAGCGTGTGTATTAGTATTTTTATTTTTAATTAGCACTTGAGGTTTATTAACCTTTTTTTGTTCATAAAGTTGAGTGACCAACTCATTCATAGATTTAGCTTGATATGATTTGAATTGAGAAACATTTACTTGTGCTTCCTCTTCAGATAAATTAATAACAGATCTTAGATTACTGCTATCTTGAATCATAGAAAGCAATCCCCAAGCATAAGCAAGTTGAAGGGCATCACCTAAATCCACATAATTATTTCCTTCTATACTTTCTTTTTTGCAAATATCCTCAAATAAAAAGTGAAAGTCAGTATTATCATAAAAGTCATATAAGTCTTTTTGTAATTGTTGATTTTCAAAAATAGGAACTTCACCATGAAGAATAATTGTTGAAGTAAATAATCTTAAAAAGCCGTAATCTGAAATGCTTGGTTTTGAACTTTGAATTTTCATTATAAACCCTCCTTGTCATTAAATATTATAACATGTTTTTAATGATTTTCTTTAAAAAATATACTATTATTAGTTAATAATTTGTTACTAGCTATTTCTTTTGCTTAAAAGTTGTTGTACTCCTTCCTTTAGGGCACCAGAAAGAAATCTGTCTGAACTCATTTATGTTTAGATTTTAATACAAAAAAGTATCAATTTCAAAAAGAAGTTGGTACTTTTTATTAAAAAATATAAGCAGATATATTAAGTTATATAAAAATTTGCATTCCGAAAATTATAAAAAAATTGATTTTTTCGGAATATGTTATATAATATTTATAGGTGATTTACTTATGAAATTA
>CANQXM010000061.1 GCA_947627835.1 uncultured Bacilli bacterium
CCCCGGAGGAAGAGCCTTAAAATTTTATTCGACAATTCGCTTAGATGTAAGAAGAGGAGAACAAATTAAACAAGGAGATGGCGTGATTGGAAATCGCACCAATATTAAAGTCGTAAAAAATAAAGTAGCTCCACCATTTAAAACGGCTTGCGTAGATATCATGTACGGAGAAGGCGTTAGTCGCGAGGGCGAAATCATTGATATAGCAAGTGAAATCGATATTCTAGAAAAAAGTGGTGCTTGGTATTCTTATAAAGGCGAAAAAATTGGTCAAGGAAAAGAAAATGTCAAAGCCTTGTTAAAAGAAAATCCGGCTTTAAAAGAAGAACTAGAAACCAAAATAAGAGAACATTATGGTTTTCAAAAGCCAAAAAAAGAAAGCGAAAAAGAAGAAAAAGAATAAAGGAAACAATACTCATGTTTTCTTTTTTCTTGTAAAAAAGAAAGTTTATACTTATAATAAAATTATAGATTATGAGGAAATCTATAGTAATAGGAGGAAAATATGGAAACAATGATGTGGTCCATCTTCTTTCTAGTAATTGGAATTTTTGTTGGAGTATTAGCTGTTATTGTGATAAATTCACTAAAAGGTAATAATGCCGAAAAAAAAGCTGCTAAATTTTTAGAGGACGCAAAAAAAGAAGCTGAAAAGCAAAAAAGGGATCGTCTCTTAGAAATAAAAGAAGAGTCTTACAAACTAAAACAAGAATTAGACACAGAACTAAAACAAAAAAAAGCGGAAATGAAAGAAGTAGAAGATCGTTTACTTCAAAGAGAAACAAGCTTAGATAAACGTGATGAAATGCTACAAAAAAGAGATGCAATGTTAGATGAAAAAGACTCTAATATATTAGCAAAACAAAAAGAATTGCAAGAAAAAGAAGCGAAAATGGACGAAATGTACAAAGAAGAAATGACATTACTCGAAAGTATTGCTAAATTTTCAAAAGAAAAAGCACATGATATGATTATGAAACGTGTTGAAAGTGACATGACCAAAGAAATTACGACTTATTGTAAAGAAAAAGAACAAGAAGCCAAATTAAACGCCCATGAAAAAGCAAAACAAATTATTGTTGAGAGTATGTCAAGATATTCAGAAGATGTGGCAAGTGAACAAACGGTAAGTACCATATCACTTCCAAGTGACGAAATGAAAGGCCGTTTAATTGGAAGAGAAGGAAGAAATATTCGAACGATTGAATCCGTAACAGGAGTCGATTTGATTATTGATGACACCCCAGAAGCCATTGTAATTTCAAGTTTTGATCCTCTTCGTAGAGAGATTGCTAAAATTACAATTGAAACACTAATTAAAGATGGTCGAATTCATCCAGCTAGAATTGAAGAAGTCTACGATAAAGTATGCAAAGATATGAATACGAAAATCACCGAACTTGGAAATGAAGCCATTTATGAACTAGGAATTACTAAAATGGATCCAGAACTAATTAACTTAGTTGGAAAACTTCACTTCCGAACTAGCTATGGTCAAAACGCTTTACAACATTCTAAAGAAGTTGCTCACTTAGCGGGATTAATGGCAACAGAACTTGGAGAAAATGTCATGCTAGCAAAACGAGCAGGATTATTACACGATATTGGAAAATCCATCGATTTTGAAGTAGAAGGAAGCCATGTTGAAATAGGAGTTGATATTGCTAAGAAATATCATGAAGATGAACTAGTAATTAATGCCATTGCTTCTCACCATGGAGATACAGAAAAAAATTCCATTATTGCAGCACTCGTTGAAGTAGCAGATACCCTTTCAGCAGCAAGACCGGGAGCAAGAAATGACTCACTAGATAATTACATTAAAAGATTAGAACAATTAGAAGAAATCGGCAACTCTTTTGAAGGGGTTGAAAAAACTTTTGCGATGCAAGCAGGTCGTGAAGTGCGTGTAATCGTCAAACCAGATGAAGTCGATGATCAATCAAGTTATAAGATTGCTAGAGAAATGAAAGAAAAAATCGAAAATACAATGCAATATCCAGGAACCATTAAAATTATTGTCATTCGTGAATCACGTGCACAAGAAGAAGCAAAATAAAAAATTAAAACAAGAAACTACACCTTTCGTGTAGTTTTCCTATTAAATAAGCTAAAAAATTGTACAATATCAAAGAGGAAGTGAACTTATGCTTTTAGTATCATGGAATGTAGCAGGATTCCGTTCTTGCTTAAAAAAAGGCTTTGCTCAATTTTTTGAGCGAGTAAATGCCGATGTCATCTGCTTGCAAGAATCTAAAATAACCAATGAAGAATTAGAATTTCGTCCAGTAGGATACGACATATATATTAATTCTGCAGAAAAAAAGGGATATGCAGGAACTCTTGTTTATACCAGAATAAAACCAATCAATGTTACTTATGGGATGGGAATTGAAAAACACGACCACGAAGGACGGATGATTACACTAGAATTTGCAGATTATTACTTAATAAATGTATACGTTCCCAATTCTCAAAGAGAACTACTACGTTTAGAATATCGTATGGAATGGGAAGATGATTTTCGGACTTATGTAAAAAAATTAGAAGAAAAAAAGCCAGTAATTATATGTGGCGATTTAAATGTCTGTCATAAAGAAATTGATATTGCCAATCCAAAGAGTAATGAACGAAGTGCAGGATTTACAATAGAAGAAAGAAATAAATTCAGTCAGTTACTAGAAGAAGGATATATTGATACATATCGCTATCAAAATCCAGATAAAGTAATCTATACATGGTGGAGTTACTTTGCTCATTCTAGAGAAAGAAATGTTGGTTGGAGATTAGATTATTTTGTAATTTCTAAAAAATTACTTCCTAAGATGCAAGAAGCATTTATTTACAATGCTATTCTAGGAAGTGATCATTGTCCAATTGGTTTAGAACTAGATGAATATTAGAAATAATGAGTACTCTAAACCTAAAAAAATGAAAAGCAAACCTCTAAACTTAGAAGTAAGAATAGAGGTTTTTTATATGGAATTGAATCCTTTTAAAGCTAAGAATAAAAAGAAACAAGTATTTGTTATAGCAAGTTTTTTATTTACAATTTCACTAATCATTGTAGTAATCATTCAAAGTTATGCTTTGTATGAAGTGCAAAAAGAGTATGATGTGATAGAAGGAAATGTTCCAAGTCATATGGATAACTTTGATGTAAAGGTAGCACTTACTATTGATGGAGCACCAAGTACAACCCTCCCAGAAAAAGGAAATGACAAGACAGTAGATAGCATTGTTTGTGACAAAGGAGCAACTGCAAGTTGGGATTATAATAAATGGGACATTATCGTCCATAATGTAAAAAAAACGAAAACAAAATGTCAGGTAAACTTCGTTACTAAATATACAGATAGTGTATTAAATGGAAATGATCCAGTACTAGCCGAGAGTTTAATTCCAGTAACCATCGAAAATCAAAATGGAGAAAATGTAGTTAAGAAAGCAAGTCAGAAAGATGCGTGGTATTCTTATCAAGATAAACAATGGGCGAATGCTGTTATTTTAGTTGATGAAAATGAAACATACAAAGCAGGCGATGTAATATCTGAAGACAAAATAGAAAGTTATTTTGTATGGATTCCAAAATTTGATTATCAAATCTTTAATATTACTGATTATCCAGATCTTGGAACAGTAGCCAATCAAGTAGAAACAATTCAAATAAGATTTAACTCCAATAGTACCACAGATACAGATAGTGAATGTAAGAGCCCAAACAAAAGTGGAGATATTGGAACATGTAGTGTAGGAAAATGGATGACTCATCCAGCGTTTGTAGATGGATTTGAAGGAAAGAAAGGCATGTGGGTAGGTAAGTTTGAAACATCAAGAAATACTTCTGTATCTTCTAAAGAAAATGAAATAAACGCTGATGCTATACAAATTAAGCCAAATTTAATTTGTTGGAGAAATATTCAACAAGCTCATGCCTTTTATAGTACATATTATTACAAACGGGAATTAGATAGTCATATGATGAAGAACACGGAATGGGGTGCAGTTGCCTATTTAAGTCAAAGTCAATATGGAAAAAATAGTGAAGTTAGAATTAACAATAATGCGAGTTATTTAACAGGTTATGCAGCACTTCATAAACCAACGACTGGATACGTAGGAGCAAGTGTTTCGTGTACAACCACACCAGCTGCATGTAATGAATATGGTACCGATTCTAGTATAACTAAACCTTGGAATGATGAAGAAACTTTAGGCTTAGCTTCTACAACAGGTAATGTTACAGGTGTTTATGACATGGCCGGCGGTGCTTTTGAATATGTCATGGGAGTCATGATGGATGAACAAGGCATGTTCGCAAGTGGACGTCATAGTACTGAAAATAGTAATTTCATAGGAACACTTACTCATCCACAAGAAGATACTAATGAATCAAATCGTACGAAAACAACTTGGACAAGAGCAGATGGTGGACTTTCAAGTCCAGAAAATAAATATTTTGATTTATACAACTACAGTATAACGGATATTTATTTTGAACGTCGTATTTTAGGAGATGCTACCGGCGAAATGGGACCATTTCAAAATAAAAATTATGGTAGCGGGGATCGTCGTGTTGGTTCATGGTATGAAAATGAATCTCGATTTATTCACCGAGATGCGCCATGGTTCGTACGTGGTGGTCGACCAGACTATGGTATTGGCTCTGGCATTTTTACTTTTCGTATTGCAAATGGTACTATAGCCATTGACGTTAGCTTTCGTGTAGTATTATCTCCATAAAACTACTTGCTCTATGAATAACTATTTGATATAATAAATATGGATTTAAAAAGAGATTTACCTGTTTTTACCCAGGTACCTCTTTAGTCCTTTCGGTTAAAGAACGCACCTAGAGTAAGGTGCGTTCATTTTTTAGTCTTGATGGTAATACTTTGTGAGTACTAAAATAAGTACAATTAATAGAATAATATATTCCATAATTTTTCCAAAATATTCCTTTCATAGGACCACCTCCATCCTTATAAGGAGGATTGGAGAAAGAGGCACCCACAGGTAAATCTCGAGTAGTTATTATAAGAGAATAAAAAAATAGTTCAAGAGCGAAAAATGACAAGTTTTGTCACATAGAAATAATGAGTACTATAAACCTAAAAAAATGAAAAGTAAACCTCTAAACTTAGAAGTAAGAATAGAGGTTTTTGTATGGAATTAAATCCTTTTAAAGTTAAGAATAAAAAGAAACAAGTATTTATTATATCAAGTTTGTTAATTATAATTTCTTTAATTGTTGTTGTCATTATCCAAAGTTATGCTTTGTATGAAGTACAGAAAGAATATGATGTAATAGAAGGTAGTGTCCCTACTCACATGGATAACTTTGATGTAAAGGTAGCACTAACAATAGATGGAACTCCATCAACTACTTTTCCAGAAAAAGGTAGTAACAAGACAGTAGATAGTATCATTTGTGATAAAGGAGCAACAGCAACCTGGGATTATGAAAAGTGGGATATCATTGTTCATAATGTAAAACAAACAAAAACCAAGTGTCAGGTAAATTTTGTTACTAAGTATACGGATTCTGTGTTAAATGGAAATGATCCAGTACTAGCTGAGAATCTAATTCCAGTAACAATTGAAAATCAAAATGGAGAGAATATAGTAAAGAAAGCATCCCAAAAAGATGCTTGGTATTCTTATCAAGATAAACAGTGGGCGAATGCAGTCATCTTAAAAGATGAAAATGAAACCTATAAAGCAGGAGAGGAAATTCCAGAAGATAAAATAGAAAGTTACTTCGTATGGATTCCAAAATTTGATTATCAAATCTTTAATATTACTGATTATCCAGATCTTGGAACAGTAACCAATAAAGTAGAAACAATTAAAATAAGATTTAACGCCAGTAGTACAACTGATACAAGTAGTGAATGTAAAAGTCCAAATAAAAGCGGTGATATCGGAACTTGTACTGTTGGAAAATGGATGACACACCCTGCGTTTGTAGATGGCTTTGAAGGAATTACTGGAATGTGGGTAGGAAAGTTTGAAACATCAAGAGATACTTCTGTATCTATCAAAGAAAATGAAATAAACTCAGATGCAATTCAGATTAGACCAAATGTATCTTCATGGAGAATTATTCAACCAGCTCATGCTTTTTATAGTACTTATCATTACAAACGAGAGTTAGATAGTCATATGATGAAAAATACAGAATGGGGTGCAGTGGCTTATTTAACACAAAGTCAGTATGGAAAGACCTCTCAAGTACGGATTAATAACAATAGTAATTATGTAACTGGATATGCAGGAGTACATGAACCTACTATTGGTTATACCGGAAGAAGTATATCTTGCACTACTACACCCAGTGCATGTAATGAGTATGGAACAGATACTAACATTACAAAACCATGGAATGATACAACTACTTTAGGAATGGCAAGTACTACTGGAAACGTTACTGGAATTTACGATATGAATGGTGGAGCTTACGAATATGTAATGGGCTCCATGATGAACGATAAAGGAATGCTCACAAGTGGAAGACATAGTACATGGAACAGCAATTTTATTGGGGCATTAACCTATCCAAATGATGATAGTAATACCAATAATCGTATCAAAACAGAATGGACACAAGAAGATGGAGGAGTACCTTATCCAGAAAATAAATACTTTAATTTGTATCAGTATGGACCTTCCGATTCTGGTTATAATCGTCGTATTTTAGGGGATGCAACTGGAGAAATGGGACCTTTTCAAGATAAAACATATGATACTCAGACACGACATGTTAGTTCATGGAATGACAATGAAGCTTGGTTTGTCTTTCGCAACTCACCTTGGTTCGTTCGCGGTAGTTCTTGGAATAATGGTACTGGAGCGGGTATGTTTGCGTTCGGTAATGCCGATGGGGTTGCGGCCGGTATTTATAGTTTTCGAGTTGTGCTTTCCATATAATATGTTAGAAATAATGAGTACTCTAAACCTAAAAAATTGAAAAATAAACCTCTAAACTTAGAAGTAAGAATAGAGGTTTTTTATATGGAATTGAATCCTTTTAAAATAAAAAGTAAGAAGAAGCAAGTATTTGTTATATCAAGT
>CANQXM010000062.1 GCA_947627835.1 uncultured Bacilli bacterium
GTATTAGTCATGTTTAATTCTTGGGCCTTGTCATTCATTTTGGCTACAAACGCTTCTCTGCCATTTGCAACTAACCTAGTTAGCGCTTGAGCGGCATCGGCTCCTGATGGGAGTAATAAACCATATAATAAATCACGATATGTGACTTTTTCACCGATGAAAAATCCAGCCGTTGATAAACCTTCTTCAACTAATCCTTTAAAATCGGATGAAACTAAAGTTACTTCTTCATCTAAATTATCAATGTTTTCAATGGTAACGATGGCGGTCATAATTTTAGTTAGAGAAGCGATGGAAATTCTTTTATCTGCTTCTTGTTCATATAAAACTTTATTTTCATCTAAATTTATTAGCAAAGCATACTTGGAATGTAAATCCAGTTCCAAGGCACTTACTGGTAAAATACTTATCCAAAGCATGAATAAACTTAGTATCCAGATGATTTTCTTTTTCATGATTTACTCCTTTTTATCCTAAACGCAAAAAGTATTGCTTTTTTGCTGTATTTATTTGAATGGAAGTGATTTTATCTGTTTCCATATTTACTAAAATGGTTTCTTCTTCATTGGTAATGGTTAGGGTTTTGGTTTCAATATATATTTTTTCTTCATATTCTTTACCGATGATTTTCTCTTTTAATATTGCTAAGTTTAAATATGGTGCATCCTCTTCTTCATAAAGATTATCGATAGGTTCTTCCTCTTCCATGGTTAATTGATATTGGTTTCCTTCTTCGATTTTATAGTGAATGATTCCCAATTTTGATTCCCGATAACCCGTATCAATTTGATTGGTTATGGTTCCACTATATGTGATGATTTCATTTGTTTCATTATTTTTGAGTTCATAATGATAGGAATGGTCTTCTTGTAGTTTTTCCCACATTTCTTCTAGCGTTAAAAAGGTAATGGGTTCTTTTTCTTCTGGTTCTTTGGTTTCTATAATTGGAAGTGTCGATGGCCCAGTCAGTTTTGTTACTGCCATTATTAGAATTAGAAATATGAAAAAAAATCCCCATAAGCCGAATTTTAAAATGGCTTTTCCTTTTGGATCTTGCCACATTTCTTTTAATGCGTTTTTCTTTTTCATTGTATCACTTCACTTTGATTCCGATGAGTTTTTGATCTTTGTTTCCATTTACAAACTCTTTGATTTCCATGGTTTTTTTGCCAAATGGTTTTAATTTTGTAATATGAATCACGCCATCTTGGCAGGTTATGTCTAGGCTTTCCTTGCTTATTTTCTGAATGATTCCAGTTTCTTTATTTGTAGATGGTGTAAAGTGTGCTTCTAGGACTTTCCATTCTTCATCATTTACAAGCATATTGGCAGTTGGCCATGGATTTAAGCCCCGAATGTGATTGATGATGTCTCTTCCTTTTTGCTCAAAGTTTAGATGTTCTTCCTCTCTTTTAATGTTATAGGCATAAGTCGCAGCTTCTTCTTTTTGTTTTTCTCTTGGATTTGTTTGATTTAAAATACTTGGCAAAGTTTCTTTTAATAAGTTTGTTCCAGCAAGCGAAAGTTTATCATGCAGCGTTCCGACGTTATCTTCCTCGGTAATGGGAACCATGACTTTAGTAATCATATCTCCGGTATCCATGCCTTCATCCATATACATGATGGTTACACCGGTTTCTTTTTCACCATTTATAATGGCTTTATGAATTGGGGCACCCCCACGATATTTTGGCAGTAAAGAGGCATGGACGTTGAAGCAACCAAGGGTTGGGGCATCTAAGATGACTTTGGGAATAATTTGTCCGTATGCACAAGTGATAATAATATCTGGCTTGGCAGCAAGAATTTCTTCATAGTCTTTTTTGATACGTTCTGGTTGAAACACTTTAATGTGATGCTTGCATGCAACTTCTTTTACTGGACTTGGCGTCAAAATATGTTTTCTTCCCACTGGTTTATCTGGTTGGGTAACTACTAAAACGACTTCATAATTTTCTATTAACATGGTTAATACGTTTACTGCAAATTCTGGAGTTCCCATAAATACAATTCGTGCATTTTTCATTCTCTCACCTTTTTTTATTATATTTTTTTTAATAAGACATATCAATATCAATTGAAACATTTTTTTTCGTTATAAATAATTGATCTAATTGTTTTAAGGTATCTTTTAAAAGGGTATCAAACCGATATTTAATTAATATTTCAAAATGATAGGTATTTTTTTTACGAAACACATTGGCTGTTGTGGGCCCTAACACAATGGTATGGGGTTCACGATTTTGTTTAATGTAAGAAACGGTTTGCATCGCTTCTTTTTTAGCAAGTTCATAGTCTTTACTTTTAATTATGATTTGTGCTAAGAAGTAATATGGTGGATATTTGAGGTTTCTTCGAATATCCATTTCGTATTGATAAAATTTTTCATAATTTTGTTCTTTGACACAATTTAATATGTAATTTTCAGGATTGTAAGTTTGAATAATGACACTTCCTGGAATATTACTTCTTCCGGCTCTTCCACTTGCTTGATATAATAAGGCGAATGTTTTTTCACCAGAGCGAAAATCAGGGATGTTGAAACTTAAATCAGCATTCACAATTCCTACTAGTGTTACTTTGGGAAAATCTAAGCCTTTGCTAATCATTTGGGTTCCAATTAAAATATCATAATTTCCCTCTTTAAATTCTTCGATGATTTTTTCTAAGACCCCTTTTCTTGCTGTGGTATCGGTGTCCATACGAATGACGCGTGCTTTGGGAAACTTCTCTTTTAAAATGGTTTCTAGTTTTTCGGTGCCAAGTCCTAAATAATTTAAAGCATCTTCATGACAATTCGGACAACGAGCATCCACATATTTGGTATATCCACAATAATGGCATCGTAAACTTTTGGTTGTTTTATGATAAGTTAGGGTGATATCACAATGAGGACATTTATAAGTAAAGCCACAAGAAGAACACATGACATTGGTGGAATAACCACGACGATTTAATAGTAGCATGACTTGTTCTTCTAATTCTAAACGTTTTGCAATTTCTTCTTGTAATTTTCTACTAATAATGGGGGATTTTTGTTTTACTTCTTCTTTCATATCAACGATGGTACAAGTTGGCAATGGAAATTGATTGACCCGATGTTTGAGTTCTAATAATTCGTAGACACCTTTTTTCCCTCTAGCAGCCATCTCAAGTGTGGGGGTGGCACTACCTAAAACTAATGGACAAGTGTGATAGTTACTTCGGAATGTGGCAATATCTAGCACACGATATTTAGGCGTATTTTCTTGTTTATAGGAATCTGAATGGCATTCGTCAACGATGATGATGCCAATGTTTTTTAAGGGAGCAAAAATGGCACTGCGGGCACCGATGACAATGGATACTTCTCCCCGATTAATTTTGCGCCATTCATCATATTTTTCTCCTTCGGATAATCCGGAATGCAAAACCGCAATATTGTCTTCAAAACGACGAGCAAAATTGGCTACAAACTGAGGAGTTAAACTAATTTCTGGCACTAGAACTAATGCTTGTTTTTTTAGATGAATGACTTTTTCAATCAATTGCATGTATATTTCCGTTTTTCCTGATCCAGTTACCCCTTGTAGTAAAAAGGTTTTGGCTGTTGTTAAGTTTGCCACAATATGGGCGTAGGCATGACGTTGCTCTTGATTTAATTCTTTTTTTTCGTCTTGCTCCCACTCTTTTACTTGATAACGATAGGTTTCTTTTGCTTCTTCTTTTAAGATATGATTTTTAATGAGGGTATTTGTAGCAGAAGAAGAGATTTCTTGGGCTTCTTTTTTGGAAATAAATTCAGAACTTGCAAACAATGAAACAATCGTTTTTTGATTTTCGTTTTTCGCAAGATTTAGTGCCACATCAATGGGGGTATTTAAAGATAAAAAGGTTGTATATTTTTTCTTAATATCCGCTTTTTTCCTAGCTTTTAAAGCTCTTGGAAGCATTGTTATATAGGCACTACTCAAACTACATAGTGTTTCTTCTTTCATTGCTAGTCCTATTTTCATGAGTTCATCATTTAAAATGATTTCTTCATCTTTGATTGCAATAACTTCTTTTAGTTCTTCTACGTTTGTCGTATTGGTAATTTCTAAAACGTAACCTTCTAGTTCTTGGGCACCAAAAGGAACGATTACACGAATTCCTACTTGCATATTTTTCTGTAATTCGCTCGGAACTTGGTAATCGAATGTTTTATCAACGGCTTTGGCTTTAATTTCTACTAGAACTCTGACAATCATTTTTCATTACTCCGATGAAATTTTCCATTTTCATAGTATTCTAATGTTCCATCAGGACGTCTTACATAAAAATGGTTATCTAATTTTTCCTTTTTCGTTTTAATTGTTGTAAAGCCTGCTATGGCAATGGAATTATCTGGCATATCTTTGGTTACTACCGCATTGGCACCGATTCGACAGTTATTTCCGATGTGAATGTTTCCAAGAATTTTAGCACCTGCTCCAATATAGCAATTATCCCCAATGGTTGGAGTTCCGCGATGATGGCTACCCACGGTTTCTACTGAACCAATGGTTACTTGCTGATAGATTACAGCATTTTTGCCAATTTTGGCATGATCAGAAATGAAAACGCCCAAAATGCCATGAGGAAAATAAGGAATATCTTGAAATTTTGAAGTAATTCCAATATAACTTCCTTTTTTATCTAGATAATGAGAATATACACTGGCACAAATTCCGGTTTGTTTTTGCTTTTTTACTAAGTAAGATTTTAAGTTCCAAATATTTTTAAATCTTAAAAATACAAAAACTCCCCAAATATTTTTTATTGCATTTTTGATGATAATCATACGGTTTCCCACTTTCAAAAATATTATATCATGCTTTTTTTCCCTTTCCCAAGTATTTCCGGATTACTTGCCAATTCTGTGTTAATTTTTCCATCGATACGGCACAATTTGCTGGAGAAGTACTCAGTAAGCAAATGGATTCTTTCTTACATTTGGGATAGATGTATTTCTGATAATATTTTTCTGAAGTTCGACCAGTGGTAAATATTTGTTTTATTTGGGATTTGTTTAAGATTTCTTCTATATCATTGGGAATAGGATTTTTTATTGAAGCATCACTGGAGGCATTGATATCGCAGGATGCTAGCACATCCCAAAGAGCAATATGATGACGTGTTAAAAATTCTTTTTTATCGGTAATTTCTTCACAAAATATCTGTTCTAGCACTTTCCAAAAGCGATTTTGTGGATGCATATAATAAAATCTGGCTTCTCTGGATTTTTTACTTGGCATTGATCCTAATATTAAAATTTCAGAATTTTCATCATAAAATGGTGGGATTTCATCATGGGTTACGTGGGTCATAATTTTCTCCTTCTTTTAATGAAAAAGGCCTCTATTCATGAGGCTTTTTTGGATGATCAGGTTTTAAGCTTTCTTTTAGAATGGTTCCAAAAGAAGCGATATGAGATAACTCGGCTGGCAAAATAATTTTGGTGGCACTTCCATCGGCAACTTTGGATAAGGTTTCATAGCTTTTTAAGCGAAGGACTGCTTCATCTGCCTTGGCATCTTTTAGAAGTTTCATTCCATCGGCTTCGGCTTGTTTGAGTTTTAATAGAGCTTCTGCTTCTCCTTCAGCACGTTTGATTTTGGCTTCTTTTTCAGCTTCAGCACGAAGAATAGCACTTTCTTTTTCACCTTCAGCAATTAAAATAGATGATTTTTTCTCTCCTTCTGCTTGAAGAATTTTTTCTCTTCGTTCCCGTTCAGCACGCATTTGTTTTTCCATGGCTTCTTGAATATCTTTTGGTGGAAGAATATTTTTAACTTCTACACGATTTACTTTAATTCCCCAAGGATCTGTGGCTTCGTCTAGAATAGAGCGCATTTTTGAGTTAATGATGTCTCTTGAGGTTAAGGTTTGGTCGAGTTCTAGTTCTCCAATTAAATTACGAAGGGTTGTTGCTGTTAAGTTTTCAATGGCACTAATTGGATAATCTACGCCATATGTATAAAGTTTGGCATCGGTAATTTGAAAGTAAACTACCGTATCAATTTGCATTGTGACATTATCTTTGGTAATAACTGGTTGGGGATCAAAATCTTTGACTGTTTCTTTTAGGGATACAATACTTGCGATTCGATCAATAAATGGGACTTTAAAGTGAAGTCCATTTCCCCATGTTACATAATAGGAACCTAATCTTTCAATGACATAAGCTTTTGCTTGTGGTACTACTTTAACACATGGAATTAAAATAATTACCACAATGATTAATATTGCTAATAATATTTCCATAAACATTCCTCCTTTACTCTACTTTTTGTTTATGTACTTTTAATTTGACACCATCAATTTCATCAATGATGACGGTATCTCCCACTTCTAATTTTTGGGGACTGATTGCACTCCATCGTTTTCCATCTACTCTTACTTCACCAATTGTGTTTTTTTTAATTTCTTCGGTGACTACTCCTTGCATGCCGATAACGCGATCAATATTTGTCTTCACTTTCTTTGGTGTAATCCACTTTTGAAGCATCGGTTTTGTCGTTATCATTAAAATCACACCAACTACTACAAATGCTCCAAATTGCCATAGTTCTGAAACTGGGAAAAAGGAAAGTATTAGTGATAATAAAGCACTTGCGATAAACCAAATTGATACCAGATTAACAGTTGCTGCTTCGATAAAAGATAAAAAGATAATGATGGCTATCCAAAACATCCACATAGCAAGTCCTCCTTCTGTTTTTATTTTATTATAGGTATTTTAAAAATACAATTTATTTTTTAGAATTTAGCGTACAAAAAAGATACCCGAAGGTATCGGTTCTAGATAATCTACTGGGGAGCAAAAGTTAATTAAAGCATTATAAAATAAGGGTTTGTCCCTTATTTTTTATGT
>CANQXM010000063.1 GCA_947627835.1 uncultured Bacilli bacterium
CACGTTCCAATATCTCCACTTTTGTTGGGACTTTTACATTCACTATCTGTATCGGTTGTACTATTGGAATTAAACCTTACTTTAATTGTTTCTACTTTATTGGTTACAGTTCCAAGTCCTGTATAATCTGTTCCCATATCAAATATGACATAATCAAACTTTGGTATCCATACAAAATAACTTTCTATTTTATCTTCTGGTATCTCTTCTCCATTATAATAACTTTCATTCTCATCTTTTAATATGACTGCATTCGCCCATTCATGTTCTTCATATTTATACCACTTCGTATGAGTATCTGCTTTTCTTACAATGTTTTCCCCATTTTCATTCGTAATCGTTACTGGTATAAGTGGTTCCTTGATAACTGGATCATTTCCGTTTAATAAAGATTCATAATAATTGGTTATATAACTTGCTTTAATAGTTACTATACTTTCAAAGGTACTATTCATTGCTCCTTCTGAGTTTTGAGTTACATTTTCTGCCATCCAGATTCTTAAACTATAATTCTTTACTTCTTTACTTTTTAATCTTCCCTCTTCTAATTTATAAGCATTTTTTCCATTCTTAATGGTAACAGAGGTTGGTTCTAAAGTATTTAAAAGAACGGGTTCCTCTTCCTGAAACTGAAACTTAACATATTCATCTTTTAAAGTAGTTGTATTTTTCGTTTCAAAATTAAGTTGATAATCCACTTCATTATTACATGTATTTTCAATAGTAAATGTATAAGGTGTTAATTTCATTCCATCTTTGTCATACATTGGAAAGGTATCTTCAAGAATGATGGCGTCTGTTTCAGTAAATGTTAATTTAAAACAATCACTTTTTACTACATTCTCATCATTTTGAACGAAAGTCTTATTCCATAAGCCAAAAGAAATACTTACCACCCCAAGTAATATCAAAACTAAAATACTTACTACTATAATTGGTTTCCTATTTTTTAATTCCATACAAAAACCTCTATTCTTACTTCTCAGAATAAAGGTTTTCTTTTTATTTTTTTAGATTTAGAGCACTCACTATTTCTATTATAAATAGTCTTGATACATGGCTTGATTATCTTTTCCAATGCGTATTACTTCATGATTTTTAATAGCTTCATGGATTAATTGTTCATAAGGAATTAAGGTTTCGTATTCTTCACATTTAGCGATTTCTGGATTGATAACTGGATGATCTGGTACAAAAATGGTACAGCAATCTTCATAAGGAAGAATACTCGTTTCAAAAGTCCCTATCTTCTTGGCAAGTTCAATAATTTCTAACTTATCAAAGCATGCAAGTGGACGAATTACAGGTAAATTCACTACCCGATTAATTGCATTCATACTTGTTAAGGTTTGACTGGCAACTTGTCCAATTGACTCTCCGTTTACAATTATTTTACAGCTATTTTGACTAGCTATGATGGCACTAATTCGATACATCATTCTTCTCATAATGGTAATTAGGTATTCATGAGGAATTTGTTTATAAATGGCTTCTTGAATGTCTGTAAATTTTATAATATGAAGTTTTATTTCATGATTATATTGTTCTAGAATGGTTGCTAAGTTTTTTACTTTATTTTTAGCTTCGAGGGATGTATGGGGTGGACTTTCAAAATAGATGGCTTCAATTTTTACTCCTCTTTTCATTGCTAAGTAACCAGCAACAGGAGAATCAATTCCTCCACTTAACATGAGAAGTCCTTTACCGAGTGTTCCAACTGGATAACCACCAATTCCTTTGATGGTTTCAAAGTAAATATAGGCTTTTTCAATTCGGATTTCAACATGAATGATAACTTGTGGGTTATGAACATCTACGGTAACATTTGGTTTATTTTTTAAAACGATTCCTCCGAGGATTTTGCTAATTTCTGGACTTTCTAAAGGATATTTTTTATTACTTCTTTTGGTTTCTATTTTAAAGGTTGTGAATTCTTTTTGACCGATCAATTCGGTTAGTGATGATTTTATATATTCTAAATCGTTATTTTCCAGTTCATAACCGATCGTCATTTCATGAATTCCAAATACTTTTTTTAGTTTTTCTAGGACGTTTTCAAAATCATTAGATTCACAAAATATGAACATACGCCCACTATCTTGTTTGATGGTAACATTGTGGTCTTTTAAAGCATGCGAAACATTATCTTTTAATGCTTTTAAAAATAAACCAATATTATCTTTTTTGGTTGTCATTTCGCCATATTTTATGATTATTAGTTTTTTCATAGATCTCACCTAAGTCTTTTGTATTATAGCAAATTTTAGTCAAAGAAAAAAGTTCATGCTGAACTTTTCCATTATTTTTCATCCATTAAATGATTTAATTTTGTGTAAACGGTTTTAAAGTAAGTTAAAAAGCGATTTACTTCATCCGATGTTGTAATATATGAAATACTTATACGAATTGTACTTTGTGCTCTTCGGCGATCGTTATATAAAGCAAGGATGCTTGTTGAAATATCTCCACTTGCACAAGCAGTATTGGTTCCAATATAAATATCGAATTCTTCTAGGGCATGAATTAAGGTTTCTGGTCTTACTTTTTGAAGACTAAAGTTTAATATATAAGGAATGGAATATTTGGTTTGGTTACATATGATTCCATCTAATTTACTTATTTCACTTAGTATTTTATCGCTTAGTCGTCTTACGAAGGCTTCTCTTTTATCTAGGTCCATCAATGCCATTCGCAAGGCTTTTGAAAAAGCAACGATGAGTGGCAGTGGTGGTGTTCCTGGTTTTAGTTCATTACTTTTTCCACTCCCGTGAATGAGGGGAATGATTTTTACGCGACTATTTTTATAGAATAAACCGATTCCTTTGGGTCCAAATATTTTATGAGCGGACATACTTGCCATATCGACATCATGTAAATTTACAGAAATTTTACCAATTGCTTGGGTCATATCACTATGAAAAAGGGTCTGAGGATTTTCTTTTCTGATAATTTGGCGAATCATTTTGAGTGGTTGACGAATTCCTACTTCACTATTTACGGCACAAATGCTTACTAAAATCGTTTCGGGACGAATTTTTTTTCTTAAATCTTCAAAGTCAATTAAGCCATCTTGATCATTTTCTACATAACTTACCTCAAAGCCAATGGTTGTTAAGTATTCACAAATTTTATAAATTGAAGGGTGTTCTAGTTTTGATACAATGATATGGTTGCCAGTTTTCATATTGGCAAGACAAGTGCCAACTAAAGCCATATTATTTGATTCCGTAGCTCCACTTGTAAATGTAATTTCACTATCTAAAACATTAAATAGATCACTGATTTGTTTTATGGCACTATTCATTAAAGTTCTTGATTTAATCCCTAGACTATGTAGTGAATTGGGGTTTCCAATAAAGTCTTTAGTAGCTTTTAGATATGATTCTAAGACATCATAACTTACGGGGGTTGTTGCACTATAATCTAAATAAATCATTCTGGTAACACTCCTTTTAATAATAGATTTTCAATTTCTATCCAATTGTTTACTCGTAATATTCCTAACTTAGCTAATTCTTCTTTGGTATAATGTTCATTGTGTTTTTGGGTTAGAAGTATTTTTATTCTACCATAACCTCTTTTTAAATTTGAAACTTTATCATCAATTTTCACATCACACATTACAAGTTCTTTGGCGCTGGTTAAAAGAATTTTTTTAGGATTAATGTATGGCATGTTTTTGAGTATCCATAAATATTTGTGTTTTGCCATAATGGCACAAGCTTCTGGTTTCCGTTTATCATAAAAAGCAGTACAAATATAGATTTCATAATATTTACTCAACTTTTCGATGACTTCTAGCGCATGAGGAATGATGGTGCTTTTGTCATAAACATTTACATTTTGATAAAAGTAATCTAGATATTTGTCATTTTCTTCTTTGGGTAAAATATCGGACACATAGTATTCTTTCACTTCTTCTTTTTGATAATTGGTTCCCAAATATTCATTTAAGGCTTCTAGATAGCCACCTGTTACAATGGTTTCGTCTAAGTCAATCATTATTTTGTTCATGATTATTCTCCATATTCATCCATCAAGCGTTTATGAATCCCCGGTTCAATAATGTTAATAGCGGTGATGGCATTTTCTAAGGATAATTTAAAATTTCCACGATAGAAAGCATTTTCAGCTTTGGTAAGCCCAAAGTCGACATCGGAGTTAATTGGACGGTAACGATTTCCATAGACAATTGCTGTTTCGGCCATTTTGGCAGTTTTTACAGTTTCTTTGGTTGTATTAAATAGTTTTAAGACTAAATCTCTGGCCGTATCTACACGCGTATTTAATACTTTGATGGAAATTGGTGTTTTTTCTAGTTCATGAACCATATTGGCAATGGCTTCCGTTGCTTCACTAAGTTCTACAAAATATTTTTTAGGAATTACAGGGAGTTTATAACTTTTCATTTGTTGTTTTGATTTATTTAGAATGGCTTTAATTTCATCTAATTGTTCTCTGGCTCTCAATTCATCTTCTTTTAAGCTACCTAAAGTTCTTAAGGCATTTTCTAGTTTTTCTTCAGTATGAGTCAGTTTGGCATTTAAGACTTCCATGTTTTTTGCTAAATGGCTATAGCTATGTCGATGAGTTCGATGAAGTTCAATAATTTCATCGTATTTTTCCCGAATGGAAGCAAGTTCACTTTTAATTTCATCAATTACTGATACATCTTCATCGGTTAGATCATAACTATATTTAATGTCATCTAGTTTACGAATTAGTTTATCGTTAATTTTGATTAGTTTCGTTACTTTCATTAAAATGCTGCGCTGATAATCTTCAAATATTTTTTTGGCAATTCGTTCTTTATCAAAATCATTATAAAGGGAATCAAAATAATCCACCATGGTTTTTAGTTCAAATGTCGAATCTTCAATATTTAAGACGTTTAAACGTTGGAAGATATCGGTGATTTTTTTATTACTTTCGGTTAAGTTATAAGGAAGGTTTAAGTACTCTAAATTAAATCCTTCTTTTTTCATTTTTTCATAGATGCCATTGATTTCTTTCATTTTTTTAGGAATTAAGACTTTTCCCATGGCAATGATTCCAGGAGCTTCTTCAATCACTAATCCTAGGTTTCCAATGGTATCATCGATGGCTTTGACAATTTTTCCCACTTCTTGATAAGCATTTTTATCCATCGACATTTCAAAAGCACTGAATAGTTTATCCACATTTTCAAATTGCAAATCTAATGGCGATGCAATCATTTCGTATTTATCTTTTTCAGTTTGATATTTATTGCGAATTTCGCGATATCTACTTTTTAGTTTTGTTATGGTTTCACGATTTCTTTCTTCGCTTAAGGTGATTTCTCTAATTTCATCTAGTAAAAAGTTGGAACGAGTTTTAATGTAGTATACTTCTAATTCTACTTCTGCTAGTTTCTTTTTTAATTCTTTATATTTTTTTTCTTCAAAAAGATTTTCAATTTCTAATAATTTATCAGTGAGTTTGGGAACTTCCACATCTTTTAATTCTTTGAATCTTTCTTGCCATTGTTCGTAGAGTTCTTGCATATCTTCGGTATTTACAAGTGGTTCTACTTTATTTAATTCGGACATGATCGAAGCTGAGATAATTAAGTTTTTATCTCTTTCTAACTCACTAATTTCTTCTTGGTATTTTTTCTTATCTTTTTTGTTTAATAGGTTTAGAACGACGATAATAACTGCTATCGCAAAAATGTAGTATGCAACACCAATTAAGATAAATGTTGACTGCGACATATTATCACATCCTAATCTTTTATTATTTTATCATATTTTGAAACTTTTTGGCGATTTTTTAGTTGTTTTTTCATGACTTTTCAATATCTTCAAAATTTGCTAAAATAAACTTGGTGATGACCGTGAAAAAAAGAAAGTTGAAGAAGAAAAACTGCCTGCTTATTCTTTTATTTTTGGTTTCTTTTTTCTTGGTTATTTATGGTGCTATCGGCACTGGGAGATGGCTTGTTGATAGTAGGAATACCAAAAAGATTGAAAAGCAAATTTTACAGTTAGATCCGGTTACGGAAGTAATTGATGGCCAAGATATTATTATTACTCCTCAAGAAGAGGAAATTCCCAAGGAAAATCCATACTGGGATTATATTAAAATGAATTTGATTGATGTTGATTTTTCTTCTTTAAAAGAGATTAATTCTCATACGATTGGTTGGCTTCAAGTGCTTGGAACGAATATCAATTATCCTTTTGTTCAAGCAAATGACAATGATTATTATTTAACACATGCTTTTGATGATAGTTATAATTCTGCCGGATGGGTATTTATGGATTATCGTAATCGCGTACAAGCTGAAGAAAAGAATACGATTATTTACGCACATGGTAGATATGATCAAACGATGTTTGGCAGTTTAAAAAATATTATGTATAGCAGTTGGGTCAATGATTCTAATAATCATATTGTGCGAATTTCTACCGAATATGAAAATACTTTATGGCAAGTCTTTAGTGTTTACCGAATTTTAACGACGAATGATTATATTCAAACGGAGTTTTCATCTGATGAAGAGTATTTGACTTTCTTACAAATGTTAAAAAATCGCAGTGCTTATTCTTTTCCTGCGAATGTTTCAAAAAATGACCGCATTTTAACGCTTTCTACTTGTTATAATGACAATGAAAAAGTTGTTTTACATGCCAAACTTATTAAAAAGGAAAATCGTACTTAAAAGGCACATTATGTGCTTTTTATTTTGGTTTTCTTTTTTTATTTGATAAAACAAAAAGGATAAGACTTGCATCTTATCCTTCTAATTGGGTTCTAGATAATCTACTGGGGAGCAAAAGTTAATTAAAGCATTATAAAATAAGGGTTTGTCCCTTATTTTTTATGT
>CANQXM010000064.1 GCA_947627835.1 uncultured Bacilli bacterium
ACGTTTAAAAATCTCTCAAATCCTTATAAATAAAGGGTTTGGGAGATTTTGTTCTTTTAAAACTGATAAATTCAGGAGTTTGATAACAACATTAACTTTATATACAATCTGTAAAAATCATAATCTTTCTATTGATGAGTTTTTAAGAAAATAAAAAAGTGAGAATATGCTAAATCAATAACATATCTCACTTTTCTTATAGGCTCATTTCGTAGTCATCTTTGTCTTTTTCTTTATAAGATTTTTTGCTGGTTTTTAAATAACTAGGAATTTCTGCATAATCAAATAATTCATCTTCTTTGGTTGTTCCTTTGGAAATATCATAAACATCATTGGAGTCAAAATCCTCATTATTATAATAGTCCTTTATTTCGCTTGTAGTGGCTTCTTTTGTAGGTTCATTACCAATTTGTAGTATTTCTCTAAAAAAGTGTTTAATTGCCTCTAAAATGGCTTTTAAATAGGTTTTAAGGTTGTTATTCTCTTTTGTTAAGTTTTGATTTCTAGTAGTAAGTGCTTTTACTTCTCTTTGAAGATTCTTATTTTCTTTTTCTAGTGTTTGATGACTTGTAGTGTAGGTATTAACTTCATTAAATAATTGCTCTATTTTAGGTTGAAATTCTATTGCTTTTTTTGTTTCTTGTATAACATTATTCATACTATCAAAAGTGTCTTTTCTAACCTTTACATATTCTTTATCAATAATGGTACTTTTGGTTGTTTTCATTTTTTCTTCAAAATCGTTCATAGCATTATCAAGATTTTTATTGATAGTGGTTACTTTATTTTCATAATATCTAGTGGTTTTCTTAAATTCTTTAATTTTAATGTGTTTTCTATCACTATTTTTAATACCTCGTTCTAGTTCAAATCCTGCTTCCTTTAATCTTAAATTATAAACATCTTGTAATTCTGATAAGTGAATATTGTCTTTAATATATTGTTTTTTTGAAATAGTAAATCTTTCAGTATTTGTTCTTTTATCTAATTTTTTAACAAGTGGAACAACTACACAATGAATGTGAGGTGTTAGTTCATCCATGTGGATTGTTGCGTGTAATACTTGTTCTTTTTTATAACCTAAATCATTGTAAACAAAATCCATACAAGTATCAGCCCACCTCATTATTTCTTCTTTACTCATATTATCAAAAAACTTATGTGTTGCTGTAAACATTAATTCATCTGCAACAACACTTTTAGATTTATTTAACATTTCATTAAAAGTTCGTTTTCTATCATCTCTTTCAGTTTTCATTCTTTCGTTGTGTTCTTTTTCATAGTCTTTTACAAGCATTTTAAAGCCCTTAACATATTTTTCTTTTAAGGGTACTAATTCTATATTATCTTTCGTTAATTCTAATTTAATATTAGGGTTACTTTTATAGGCTTTTTTCTCACGTTTGTTATGAGATCCTATTTGTGCTAAATCATTTATAGTCATTATTGGCTCACTTCTAAATATTCCATAATTCATATATCATTCCTCACTTTCTTTACACAAAATAAAAAAGATATGATTTCTCACATACCTTTGTTAATTTCATAACCGAATTATTATAAGTTTTTACTTTATTTTAGTTTTATTAAGTATTTGTATCAATTAGAGGACATTTTCTTATTTTATATGTTTATTGATACCATAATACTTAAATTATAATCAATTTTTGCTTTTTCTTCGTGTTTTACAATTATGTTTGTTTCTTCAATTTTCCCTTTAAAATAAAGCAAATCTTGTATATTTTTATTTTGTGTCATTTGTAAGGTCATAGTCCAATTTCCCAATTAGAAATCGTTTGACGCGTAACACCAACAATTTCTCCTAATTGCTCTTGAGATAATTTATTTTTTTTACGATATTGTTGAATCTTCTTACCAAGTTCCATAATATAACTCCTTTCTTCTTTAAAATTAACAAATCAACACCCGAAAATCTACCAAATTTCTTTAACATAATTGGTAAATTTATTTAACAACAAAAAAAGATATGCCATAAATGGCATATCGTCTTCTCCGATGGCGAATAAGGAATATATACAAAAACGTATATATACTACTACCCTTAGACGCCATAACCAAAATATCATATTATTTTCGTTATGTCAAACTTTTTTTAACAAAATGAAAAAATTTTTGATAAAAAAGATATGCTAAAAGGAAAGCATATCTATTCTTCTCCAAAAAAATCATCAAAAAATTCATCATCGGTAATTACATTATCATTCATAATAATACTATCTGCATCGATATTAATCTTCGGTTTTTCAGTTGGTTTTGCATCTTCCTTTTTCTCTTGAGTCATATCTAATTTTGGCAATACCGGTTCTTGTGGTTTTAAATCTTTTGGTTCAACATCAGGTTCTTCATTGATAAATGAAAAATGATTTTTCGGTTCTAATACATTTTCTGTATTTGGTTTTGGTAAATCGACAGGAGCCTTAGCTTTTCCTTTGGCTTCTTCTTCATCCAACTCTTTTAGTTTTTTATCAATATCAGCAATCATTCGATCAATATCGGCATCAGATAAATTAGCTGGACTCATTCCTCCCCCAAAAGGATTATTACCTCCTGCTGGATTCATAAAAGAAGGATTAGCAAAAGGATTTACACCTGGCATAAATGGATTAAACTGATTATCCATAGCAGAAGATGGCTGACTCTCAATTTCTCGCATCATATTTTTTCTTTTTTCTTCAGAAACATACTTCTTTAAATCAAATAATGCAACTTCTCTTACCGGACGAATTGGAAGTTCTGCCATACTCCGCTTAATTCCCCAATCCATTTTAAAATCAGGTTCCAATTTGGTTTTAAAGGGATTCATTCGTAACCGTTTAATAATTACTTCAAACAAACGCATTTTTTGTAAATCGGTCACGGTAACAAGTGGTGTACTTGCAGTTTTATCTTTGTCTTTACTCTTCACTTCTCCACACATCTTGCTAATTTCTTCCAAAGCAGCCATTTCAGTACTAATTAAATAAACCAAATTTCCACAGTTTCCTTTAATAACTTCGGCAACTTCTTTGCCATACACATCATTTAATTGCGAAAAGTTTTGAATAATAAATGTAAATCGAATATCCCGGCTTCGTGCTGCGGAAACCATGGAATCAACATCTTTAAGTGGTGGCATATTGGCAAACTCATCCAAAATAAAATTAGTTCGGAAAGGTAATTTTCCTCCATTTTCTTTAGCAACATCAATTAACGTTTCATAACATTGCTTAATAAAAATAGTAAGTAAACTATGATAAGTGGTCTTTTCATCATGGATAATCATAAAGATAGCGGTCTTTTCAGTTCCAATACTCCGCATGTCAAAATCACTATAAGAAAGCATTTCACTTAACTTTTCACGGGAAGAAAACAAACGAATCTTCTGACGGAAAGTAGATGTAATACCGCCCTTTGTATCGGTTGGAGCATTAATGGTATTGGAAGCAAAAATATAAGGACTGGAAGATTCTCCTTTTAAATTAAAATACTCTTTAATATAGGTACTGGTTGCAAAACGTTCTTCACCCACCGTACTCATATAATTGATGGAATTTAAATTTACTTCGTCTTCTTTCGCATCGATAAATAAACCCAAAGCAAGTCCTGAAAAATAATCTGCTGCACTCTTTTCCCAGAAAGGATCCTTACTCTTAGCATCACTTAAAATATTTAAAGCCACATCATCCAAAAGTTCTGTCGACTTATCTACATCCCCATTTTTATAATAACGGTATGGAAGCGTAAGTGGGTTCCAAGCATTTCCATTTTGAGGATCACGGAAATTTAAAACAATAATATTGTATCCTTGTTCCTTTAAATAACTCGCACAATATTTATAAAGTTCTCCTTTTGGATCGGTAATAATCATACTCTCGCCTTTTTTAGCAAGCAAATTAACCATCGGTTTAACAATCGTTTCGGTTTTACCAGAACCAGTAGAACCAATAACTAAATTATGATATTCCCCATTATCAACCCAAATATCTGTTCCATTATTAATAAGAGGAATTCCAGCGGCTTCTACATGTGTATCATTTGATTTTACATGAACGATTCCCTTATCTTCTTTAATTTCTTTGTCCTTCGCCCAACGCGAATATCCCTTTTCTTCTTTTTCAGAAAAATTCAAAAAACTTTTTCCACCTTTATCCTTATCAAAAATATAAGAAGAAACACTTGAAAAAATAATAATCAAAGCAATAAAGAACATCGTAAGTGTCAAAATAAATTTATCACCTACAAAAGCAGGAAATGGATTTAAACCAAAAAAGGAACCATCTTCTGCAAAGGAAGAAAAATTTAATACAGCAATTGCACATAAATAAAATAGAAAAATACAAAACGCAACAAAAATGACAAAATCTTTGGGTGCAACTCGAAACTTCATAGTAAATTCCTCCATAATCTTGTTTTATTATACTACAACCACTATAAAAAAAGAATACCAAATTTATAAGGTATTCTCTTAAGAAACGGATTTATTGCGCTTTTGATAATTATACACAAAGACCCCAATAACAAAGATCATAAAGATTCCTAAAATAATCAAAACAATCTTTGTTCGAGATAAATTTTGCTGATTTGTTTGGATATCTTCCTCCAAGGGGATTGAAGAATCTTCTCGAAACGTTAAAAGAAGTCGTATGGTTTCCTCATTTTCTGGAGTAATTTTCCAAGTATAAACATTTCCAGAAACCATAGAAGCATTATGATTGGTTACTTCTTCCATCACTGTAACATGAATAATGGCTTCTGTAAAACCAGTAAATTTCTGATATTGAAAAGTTCCAGAATCTAAAGTAACCGTTTGATCCGTTGCATTATGAGTAACTGAAAAATTTGGAAAAGCCGTACGAACCCCACTTGCATCATCAAAACATTTTCTTGGATAATCAAACTGAAATTGAACGTGATATTTTCCGTCATAAGAACTTTGAATATCATAGTAAGATACTCCTTCAATTTTACTAGGTGCTTCACTATTATAAGGTTCATTAATATAAGCATTTTGCGGCCATTCTGAATCATAAACACTTTGTATTTCCGATACATAATCACTGCTAATGGTAGCTTTTTCATGATAAAAATCATCATCAATAACTAAAGAATATTCACAACTACAACCACTCAAAGCAAATAGCATAAATATGAGTAAAATTCCTTTTTTCATCGTATCACCTAACTTAAAGCCCCCTGATCAAATCTTGTAATATATTCACTTTCTGAAAAATGATAAGCAGCATTTTCGTAAAAGGAAGTCAAATCAACAATATGATAACCACTCGTTACAAAATTCATTTGATTATAACTAATTCCTTTAAATTCTGGATTATAAGGTGCTGAATTGGTTTGGGATTCAGCTGTAACATAATAACCATCTTCCACGGAAACAATTAACTGAATATGGGTATTAGAATAAACTACATCCCCAATTTGTCCAACATAACTTCCATCCATGGCATGCGCAACGCCAACCCCTTCATAACTTTGTGAAGTAAAATCATAAACATTCTTCATACCACCATTTTTCATCGCCCAGTTAACAAATGCCGAACAATCCGGTCCATAATGGGTATACTTACCAGCTCCTGTAATCGGTGTTCCCCAATCCGGATCGACGCCATAATAAGAAGAAATAGATTTGTTGACGTTTCTTCCATCATAAGTAGTAGCAGAATAGCCATGACCTCCACCAAATCGATAAGGAATACGCATATCAAAAGTAGCCATATAATTAATAAGTGTATTGGCAGCTGTCACAACACCCGCTCTAGTTCCTACACCAGCATCCACGACATTATCTCGAATTGTTGCATTTAATGAAGAAACCGAAGAAGCATTTTTATTTAAGAAAGTAGATAGCGGTTCCTTTAGCTGTTGAGTTGGAATATTTAAATTGGCTTCAACCGATACATCTCCCGCCGAACAAGTTTCTTTTCCTAATTTAAAAATAGCTTGTCGATGTTCAATATATTTCTCTGCTTGCCAAGCAATATAAGCATCTTTCTCTTCTTGAGTAGTCTTAACACAAGAAGAGGTATTACTCGGAGAACAATAATAATCATCTCGACATCTTTCATAGTCATCTCCATAAATGATATCAAGATAATAACATCCCCCTGCTCCCATTTCTTCCTTTTCATTAAAATTATAAAGATAATCTCCTAAATAAGAATAGACAGCAACAATATTTTCAATGGAACCTTTTTTAGCAAAATAATCAAATAAATCTTCGACACCTTCCATAAAACTATTATAAAATTTTCCATGATCACAAGTATTACAATGTCCCATTCCATAATAATTATAATGTGCTGTATCCGAAGTATTATCGGTAAAACTAGTTTCCTTTCGAGCAAAAATATAAATTAATTCTGGATTGACTCCCTTACGTTCGCCCATATCATAAATATCACCGGCATAATCAATAAAATATTGCGCCCATGAAGCATAATTTCCAGAACGTAAAAATTCCGTTACTAAAGAAATAAATTCATTCCGAGAAAGTGGCGTAGAAGCAAAAGGAACATTGCCACCAGAACAAGTACGATTAGACTTTAGTCTTCCAAATAAAGAAGAATCATTGCTCCCAAACTCCCAATCATTATCAGGATAAAACACACGTAAAACCGATTCATAAGAACGATTTTCAAAAGTAGTTAAATAATAAGCTCCATAAATGCTTACCCCAGTTCCACTACCACCATCGACATAAATTAAATCCGGTTCTTCATCATCAGGATAATTCCATTCTTCTTCATAGCAAGCTTCAGGATCTAAAGCAGCACTCGGATTATTACAAGGACAATTTGCAAAATGCCATGGGACATG
>CANQXM010000065.1 GCA_947627835.1 uncultured Bacilli bacterium
TTTCTTCATCATGGTATTATATGTGATAAGAAAATTCGCGTGTGGTATTCTGCCTAAAAAATAAACATCAAACTCCTTTACAACCAAAATAAAGTCTGTTATAATTGACTCATAATAAAAGGGAGTGGCTAATATGAAAACATTGACACCTGAAGTGAATGCCTTGCTAGATAAACTCTACAATTTACGTGGAGAAGATAGTGTCATTCTAGTAGAAATGGAAAAACAAAAAAAGAAAGCCGAAGAAACAAAAGAAAGAACAACGAATCAGAAAAAAGACTTACAAACTAAAATTTCTGAACTAGAAAAATTACATGAAGAATTAGATGAACAAGGCGAAAAACTAAAAGAAGTACTTTCTGGAATTAATCGGGATGAATATAAAACCGTTTTAGATCGTTTGAGAATAGATTTTAATCCAAAAGCTTTAGTAGATAAACTAGAAACATCATTACCAAAAACAATCGAAACTGTAGAAGATGATACGAAAAAAGCAGAAGATGAACTAGTCAAAGTAGAAGAAGAAATGAATAATGCTATTACAACGATTGAAGAACTAGGAATTCGAAAAGATGCCGCATTATCAAATCAGGATAAATTAAATGAATACTTTGAACTTGCTCTTTCTGGTAGAATAAATATTACAAGAGATTCCATTACTTCTTTACTAGAACAATTCAATTTTAGTGAAGACATGCAACGGGAAGCTGCAAAAATCTTAATGTTCCCAGAAGATGCCCTCTATGCTTATGAAGAAAAAATAAAAGCCAAAGATAAATCTGGTAAATCAATTTCAGAAGTAATTGCCGAAGCAAAGACTGCAAGTTTAGAAGAAACAAGTGAAGAAATGGAACCAGTTGAAACACCAGTCGTTCAAGAACCTGAAAGCATGGATCCCAAAGAAGAAATGATTGAAACATTAAGAGAAGCAGGCATCGATTACTTAGATTTTACCTCTGGAGAAATTGATGAATTGCTAGCAAACTTCAATGCAGATATCGTAAAACAAAATATTGAATTAATGAATCGTAAAAATTTAGGATTAGATATCTTTAGCGGTCACATCAAATTAATGTATGATGAACAATTAAATAGTAAAATTGAAACTTTATTAAATAATGGAAAAGAACTCATTGATTTATACTTAAATCCAAACGTATTAACCAAATATACACTAGAAGAATTAGGAACTCGGATTGATACAATGAAATCAAATGGTTTAGATCCAAAAGAAGTTCCATTAATGGCATATTAAAGGAGGAAGAATATGAATATCCGTAAAATAATGAATGAAACTTTAATTGCAAATAATGGAGAAATGTCAAGAGGATTAAAAGATCAGTTAAACATCTTACCTATGATTGCTGATAATACTCTTGATGATAAAGTAGCATTATTAAAAAAACAAGGAATTTCCTTTTATAGTTATCAAGGACTTCGTACATTGGCATTTACTTATGATAATCTCTTAGAAGTAATCAATAATAATACAGCAAAGATTGATATTTATCGTACCAATCCTCAAGAATTAGTAAAAGATTTACGAGCAAATGAAAAATTAACTGCCAAAAGTAGTTTAGATGCTGATGTTTTAGGAGGAATGTAAGATGAAATTTTTACAAAAATTTGAATTTTCGGAAGATCAACTCCAATATTTAGATGACAATGCTGCTGCTAAAATTTTAGAAGCCTTAGAAACCAATAAAAAATTAGTATCAGCCAACATGAAATATCTAATGGATTTGGGTGTAAAAAATTATCGAGAAATATTCTTAGAATACTATGATTTATTCCTACTAGATAACAGCAACTTTATGGAAATCTTTAATAAATATGACCGGGAAGATTTAGTAGATAAACTAGAAAAAAATCCAACGATTATCGAATATCTATAAGAACCACTTGGTTCTTTTTTTGTTGTTTGATATAATGAAAGAGAAGGTGGGAAGCCATGCTAAAAATAGACAATCTAAATCCCGCACAACAAAAAGCGGTATTACATCAAGAGGGTCCATGCTTAGTAATTGCAGGAGCTGGATCAGGAAAAACCAAAGTATTAACGACAAGAATTGCACATTTAATTGAAAGTGGCGTTTCATCCCATGAGATTCTAGCCATCACCTTTACCAATAAAGCAGCCAAGGAAATGCGTGATCGCTTAAATGTATTAGTCCCCAATCACGATGTCTTTGTAGGAACATTCCATTCCTTTGGACTTCGTATCATTCGTGAAAATTGTTTAAAACTGGGATTAGATCGTTCATTTACCATCATTGATGGAGATGATGTTACCAGTTTAATAAAAAAAATCATCAAAGAAAAAGGTTATGACCCAAAAGAATGTGCGCCAAGTTATGTAAAAAATCGCATTAGTTTTATCAAAAATGAAATGCTAAGTGAAGCAGAAATTGAAAAATACATGACGAGTGATGCCGAACAACTAGCCAAAGAAATTTATGACGAATATCAAAAACGATTAAAAAGAAATAATTCCGTTGACTTTGATGATTTACTAACCTTGCCAGTGGAACTATTTTTAAAAGATCCAGAGACCCTTTCTCACTACCAAGATAAATTTAAATACATTTTAATTGATGAGTATCAAGATACCAATGAAGTGCAATATAAAATGACTAAATTACTAGCAAAAAAATATCAGAATTTATTCGTTGTTGGTGACCCTGATCAATCCATTTATATGTTCCGAGGAGCAAACTTCCGTAACATTTTAAACTTTGAAAAAGATTATCCAAGTGCAATCATTATTCCCTTAGAAGAAAACTACCGCAGTACAAAAATGATTCTAGATGCAGCAAATTCTGTCATCAAAAACAATAAAGAACGAAAAGAAAAAAACTTACGAAGTAATAATGGGGTCGGTGTCAAATTAAAATACCTGCGAAGTTATGATGAAAAACATGAAATTACACTAGTCATTGAAGAAATCAAAAAGTTATTAGAACAAGGATATAAGAAAAAAGATATCGCCGTATTCTATCGAACCAACGCCCAAGCAAGAGTCGTAGAAGAACAATTCTTAAAAGCAAATATCCCTTATAAAGTAGTAGGAAGCTATTACTTTTATAGTAGAAAAGAAATTAAAGATTTAATCTGCTATTTAAGATTAATATTAAATCCTCATGATGAAATTAGCTTAAGAAGAGTCATTAATGTTCCCAAAAGAAAAATTGGCCCTTCGACCTTGGCATCTTTAGAAACCTTAGCCAAAGAAAAAGATTGCAGTATTTTTGAAGTCATTGAAAAAGGGAAAGAACTAGAATTTAAAAATTTAATTTTAGAACTACAAAAAGATAGTGAATCATTATCGTTAACAGAATTAATTGATGATATCTTAGAAAAATCAGGAATGAAAAAAGAATTAGAAGAAGATCCTTCTTTGGAAAGTGAATTAAGATTAGATAACTTAATGGAATTTAAAAGTATTACAGCTACCTTTGAAGAAAATACTGGAAGTGTAAATTTAGGAGACTTCCTAGAAGAAATCAGTTTAATTGCTGATATCACCGAACACAAAGACTACGAAGATGTCGTAACACTCATGACTATTCATAGTGCCAAAGGCTTAGAGTTTGATGCTGTATTCTTAATTGGTATGGAAGAAGGATTATTTCCTCATGCCAATGCCCTACTGGATGAAGATGGTTTAGAAGAAGAACGAAGACTCATGTACGTAGGAATTACAAGAGCAAGAAAAATCTTAGTACTCACAAATGCCAAAAGAAGAATGCTCTATGGAAAAGATACTTCAAATCCACCAAGTAGATTTATTGAAGAAATTGATAATGAGTTAATGGAAGTTTCCAACAATAGCATTAAAGAAGAAAAAGTAATCAATCAAAAAGATATGTATACCGATGAAGAAGTAGAATACCAAAATGGCGATGTAGTCATGCATAGCATTTATGGAAAAGGTGTCGTTGTAGCAGTTGATAAATCCATTGTAACCATCGCTTTTTCGAAAAACTTCGGAGTAAGAAAATTAATGAAAAATCATAAAAGTTTAAAAAAACTAAATTAGGGGGATTTTATGGAAAATATAAAAACAAAAATGCAATTATATGGAAACGAAGCAAAGATTACCAGAGAAATTAATAAATACATCCCAGAAAAAGATCATTGTGAAATTCTGATACACAAAGAAAATGATAATTGGGTCATCACCTTAACAAGAGAGAAAGAATCCCTTGTCACCATTACTGCAAAAGAAAAGGAAGAAGCCTTAAAACTTTTAGCAGTATGGATGAAATATCTCTACGAGGAAATGCGTTATAGTAGAGTAAGCATTGAACTTACCCACCCAAAAAATTATGAAGCAATCTTAAAACGAAGAAATAACGTCATTGATGAAATTCATGAAGAAAAAGAAAGTGATTTTTATAGGGAGTTAAAGAAAAAAATCTTACAAGAAAATTTGCATCAATCTCCCATCAAAGTCTTATTATCTGCGGGAGACTTAACTCCAACGGAAGAAGAAGCCTTAAAAATGTTTTTACTGGGTAGCACATTTGTAGAAATTAAAAAAGAAGGAACCCAAATAAAGACGACGCTAGAAGAAGAAAATCGCCTGCCGACCGGATGTATGGATATTGAAATCAAATTAATAAATCCACTTACCCACCCTGCTTTATTTAAATTAATAAAAGAAGAAGAAGCAAGAATCATTATTCGTGAAAATGAAGACTTAACCTTCTATGCCATTTTATTAAATAAACGAAAAGATCCAGAAGAAATGGTAGTTAGTAAAAATATAAAAGAACTAATAAATGAATTAGAAATTAAAATAAGGGAAGAAAAAATAGAAAGAAGGAAGAAAAAATATGAATGAATTAACCCTAGTTGTAATGGCTGCTGGAATGGGAAGCCGCTTTGGAGGATTAAAACAAATCACTCCGGTCGATGAGGATGGAAATTTTCTCATTGATTATTCCGTTTATGATGCTATCAAAGCCGGATTTAAAAAAGTTGTTTTTATCATCAAAGAAGAAAACTTAGAAGCTTTTAAAGAAACCATTGGCAAGCGAATTGAAGACAAAATTCCGGTTGAATATGCTTTTCAAAAACTAGAAGACATCCCTTCATTTATGAAAATTCCAGAAGGAAGAGTAAAACCATGGGGAACGACACATGCCATCCTTGCTGCCAAAGATAAAGTAAAAGGCCCTTTTGCAGTCATTAATGCCGATGATTTTTATGGCTATGATTCTTACCACATTGTAGCAGAATTTTTAAAAAACAATACCACCGATCAAGTATCTATTCCTTATCCATTTAACAAAGTAGATAGCAAATTTGGAAGTGTAAAACGGGGCGTATTATTTTTAGAAAATGAAAAAGTAACCAAAATCTTAGAATGTTCTATTGAGTACCAAGATGAGAAAGTAATTGCATCACCACTTTTAAATCCAGAAAATAAATTTGAAATTGAAAAAGACCATCCGGTATCTATGAATATGTTTGGTTTCCAAAGAAATATGATGGATTATTTAGAAGAATACTTTCATACCTTTATGAAAAAACACATAAATGAATTAGATACCATTGAATGTCTACTTCCAGAATGCCTAGAAGAATACTTAGAAAAAGGAAAACTTACCCTTCAATATCGCATTTCCAAAAGTACATGGCTTGGGGTAACCTATAAAGAAGATTTAGAGGGGGTTAAACAAAAACTAAAAGAAATGAAAGAAAGAAGGGAATATCCAAGTCATTTGTGGTTTGTATGACGAAGAAAATATGATGAAAAATATCCAAGAAAGAATAGAAGAACTAACCACAATTCTAGAACAAGCCAATTATGATTATTATGTTTTAGATAACCCGAAAATTACGGACCAAGAATTTGACAAATACTTAAGAGAACTAGAAAGCTTAGAAGAAGAATATCCAGAATTTGCAAGTCCTACCTCACCAACGAAACATGTTGGGGGAGAAGTCATTGAAAAATTCGCTAAAATTACCCATCACATTCCCATGCTATCTCTACCCGATGTCTTTAATGAAGAAGAAATTATCGCCTTTGATGAACGAATTAAAAAAGCAGGCTTTAATCCAGAATATGTCTGTGAATTAAAAATTGATGGACTAAGTGGATCCTTTCATTATGAAGATGGCATCCTAATTACCGGAGCCACTAGAGGAGATGGGGTAACTGGAGAAGATATTACCCACAATGTTAAAACCATTCGTTCTCTTCCTTTAAAACTAAAAGAACCCATTGATATTGAAGTGCGTGGAGAAATTTATATGGGAAAAGAAACTCTTGCTAAACTAAACGCCGAACGTGAAAAAAATCATGAACCCCTTTTACAAAATTGTCGAAATGCTGCAGCAGGATCCATTCGGCAACTCGATTCCAAAATTGCTGCCAAAAGAAACTTAAATACTTGGATTTATCATTTACCAAATCCTGAAGACTATAATATTCATACCCATTATGAAGCCCTAGAATTCATGAAAAACCTTGGCTTTAAAGTGAATCCTGCCAATCGCTTGGTAAAAAATATTGATGGCATCCTAGATTACATAAAAGAATATCAAGAAAAACGTGCATTCCTAAATTATGATATTGATGGTGTTGTCATTAAAGTAAACGACTTAAATATGCAAAAAGAACTTGGTTTTACAGCGAAACATCCACGTTGGGCGATCGCTTATAAATTTCCAGCTTTAGAAGTATTAACCAAACTCACCGATATTATTTTTACCGTAGGAAGAACTGGAAGAATTACCCCAAATGC
>CANQXM010000066.1 GCA_947627835.1 uncultured Bacilli bacterium
AAAGTTTATAAATTTTAATAAAAAAATTTATATATTCGAAAACCCTTAGAAAAAACTAAGGGTTTGTCTACACTCTGGGAAGAGCTTAGGGCTCTTTTTTTATGGGTTTGTCATCATTAACCGGCGAATTTTTTCTTTGATTTCTTCTTCTTTCATTTCTTTTTCTTTGGTTTCTAAATAAATTTTTTGAACGATTTGCATACGGAAGTTATAGAAGTTTCGCAATTTTAAAAATTTTTGATACATTTCATTATGAAAGGGAGAACCGTATTTTAATTCCGTTAAATGAACGAGGGCACTAATGATTTCTTTTTTCTGTTTTTGTGTGTAATTTTTTGAAAACATCACATCTCTTACACGCTGAAGAGAATTTACTTCTTGACTGCTTCGCAAGGCGCTTTGAAAGTGGTTAAAAAGATCTTCTTTTTGATATTCTTCTTCTAAGAAATCACAACAATCATAAATTTCTAATATTTTATCACTTGGTGTTTGAATATCTTTTAAGGTTGTACTTGCAAGGGTTAGGGAATGACGATAGTGGTAGTTTCCTCCTGGAATTATGATGATTTTGTTAGCTTTGGCAAGCAAAAAGGTACAAAAAGGATAATCTTCCCATTTTTTGTTTTCGATAAATCGGGTATTTTCAATTAAATCTCTTTTAAAAACTTTATTACAAACTCCAGGACTTTCAAATGCTACATAGAATAGATTTTGTTTGGGATTAATGATTCCGGTTTGATGGTTGAAGGCGTTATTCGTAAAAAAATCTAAACTGATGCGTTTTCCAAAAAATTCTAAGAAACTATTTTGTTTAAAGCGAATGATATCTGGTTTTTCTTCTATGATGGTTTCATTTACTTTTTCATACGTATCTAAATCGAGGTAGTCATCGCTATCTAAAAAAGAGATGTATTCACCGGTGGCTATGTCAAGGCCTTTGTTTCTGGCAACTCCTGGTCCCTGATTGGTGCTATTTTGAATGATTCTTATGCGTGAATCTTTTTGTTTATAGGTTTCGAGAATTTTTTCAGTTTCATCAGTAGAAGCATCATTAATAATGATGATTTCTAGATCCCGATGAGTTTGGTTCATTAAAGAATCTAGGCATTCTTTGATTTTGATATTTGGGTTATATGTTGGTATGATGACGGATATTTTACTCATAAATTCATCCCCTAAATGGTTTGTATTATATCAAGAATATTAAAAAAAGTAAAAATCAATTTCGGTTTTCTTGGTTTCATGATATAATGGAAAAACAAGAACTTAGAAAGAGTAGAAGGGATACTATGCGATTTTTAAAAGTTACAGGAGTAGGAATCATTTCTACTATCGGCAACCTTTTTTTAATGGGAATTAAAATTTTTAGTGGCATTTTGTTTCATAGTCAAGCGATGATTGCAGATGCTGTCAATAGTATGATGGATATTTTTTCTTCCTTTATGACTTTGATGGGCGGACATATTGGTTCGATGCCTAGAGATGGTGATCATCAATTTGGCCATGGGAAAGCCGAGTATTTATTTTCGATGTTTGTTAGTATTTCGATGATTGCCAGTTCCATTTTTATTTTTATTGCTGCTATTCGGGAATATGGCGTTCATGAAGTACAGTTTTCTTATCTTTTGCTTTTTACTTGCGTTTTAACTATTTTGGTTAAATTTGGATTGTATTTATATGCACGATGCGTTTATCAAAAAACCAAGAGTTTGCTCGTTTTTTCGAGTATGATCGATCATCGAAATGATATGTTTATTACATTTTTAACGCTTTTATCGGTTGTATTTGCGTATTTCCATGTCTCTATTTTGGATACGATTGTCGGGGTAGGAATTGCACTTTGGATTGCTTTTACAGGAGCCCAGATTTTTCTAACGAGTTATCACGTGTTAATGGATAAAGCCATGGATGAAGAAGAAGCCGAAAAGATTCGCAAATTTGTGTTACAACAGCCGGATATTTTAGGACTTACGAAATTTGAAAGTGTTCCATCTGGATATCAATATTATTTGGTTTTATCGATCTTGGTGGATGGAGAGATGAAAACGTTTCGTTCCCATGCGATTGCTGATGAATTAGAGAAAGCTATTTTAAAAAATTTTTCTTCTGTGATGGCTGTGACGATTCATGTAAATCCGATGCAAAAAGAAAAAAGGAAACATCGTTAGTTTGATGTTTCTTCTTTTATTAGTGCATAGCCGATTTGATTTACGGATCCTGCACCGATGGTAATAATGATATCTTCTTTTTGAACGTGGTCTTTTAGGTATTGGATAATTTCTTCATAGGAGTTGATAAAACAGCAATTGGGATTTTCTTTTTGGATTAAAACGGCGATATCGTTTGAAGAAATCTTTTCTTTGTTTTCTTCTCTTGCTGCATAGATTTCAGATAGAATGATGTGATCAAAGTTTTTTAAAACTTCTGCAAATTCTTTTTTATGAGCACTTGTTCTTGAATAGGTGTGTGGTTCAAAAACAGCCCAAGTTTCGTGATGAGGAATTTCTTTGATGCTTTCATAGGTTGCTTTGATTTCCGTTGGATGATGGGCGTAATCATCATATACGGGAATGCCTTTGTAGGTTCCAATTTTTTCCATTCTTCTTTTAGCACCGGTAAATTTTTCTAAGCTTTTTTGAACTACAGGAAGGGGAATTTGATAGTAATCGCAAGTGGCAATTGTAGCAAGCGCGTTTAACACATTATGGCGTCCTGGAACTTGCAAGGAGAAGGTGCCAAGTTTTTGACCTTTTTTGTAGCAGGTAAAGGTTGGGTGATGTTCTTCGTTTATGAAGATGTCCTTGGCTTCATAGTCAGCTTTTTGATTGATGGCATAGGTAATGATTTTTTTATCAATTTTTTTTAGAATTTCTTTGGTGTTTTCATCATCGATGTTTGCAATAATGCAACCATCTTTTTTGATGCGGTTTGCAAATTTTATAAATGACTTTTTGATATTTTCAATATTTTTAAAGTAATCTAAGTGGTCGTTATCGATGTTTAAAATAATTTCCGTTTTGGGATAAAAAGATAAAAAGGAATCTACATATTCACAAGCTTCTAAAATGAAGTAATCGCTATTTCCGGTACGATTGTTTCCATGAATGGCGTTTAAGTAAGCTCCGACTTCAATGGTTGGATCTAAGTTTGCTTCTAAAAAGCAAGTTGCAATCATGGAAGTTGTGGTTGTCTTTCCATGGGTCCCACTAATGCAAATACATTCTTGATAGCATTTGGTAATTAAGCCCAGAAATTCTGAGCGCTCCATAATTTTTTTATGAAGTCTTTCGGCTTCGATTCTTTCGGGGTCGTCTTCTTTAATTGCTGCTGTATAAACAATTAAATCTGCCGATGCTACCATTTCTTTATGATGACCGATTTGGATATCCAATCCGATTTCTTTTAAATGACAGGTATTATCACTTTCATGAGCGTCACTTCCGGTGATTTCAAAACCAAAGTGGGTTAGATGTTCGGCAAGACCACTCATGCTGACACCCCCAATCCCAATCATATGAATTTTTTTATATTCCTTTAGTGGAGTTAGATTTGTCATAGAAATCCCTTCCTTTGCTTTATTATAATTTATGAAAATGAAAACGTAAAGGGTCTTCATTTTTTCACTTTATTTTTGAATAATCTCTTTACAATTTTCTTTTTATCATGTAAGATAGTGGTAGATAGTGGTAGGTAGTGGAAGAAAGTGGGGGATAAAAATGTTCTTAGGAGAGTATCATCACAACATTGATGAAAAGGGACGAATCGTTCTTCCTTCTAAGTTTCGTACTGAACTTAAGGACAAATTTATCATTGCTCGCGGTCTTGAAAAATGCTTATATGTTTATTCTTTGGATGATTGGAATAAATTAGTTAGCAAATTAAATACTCTACCTTTTACTAAGAAAGATGCGCGTTCGTTTATTCGATCTTTCTTCTCTGGTGCCACTTTCTGCGAGTTCGATAATCAAGGAAGAACTTGCATAACCTCCCCACTGGTACGTTACGCCGGTTTAAACAAAGAATGTGTGGTAATCGGCGCTAACGACCGTATTGAAATTTGGGATGCTCAAACTTGGGAGGAAATTTTACAGAATAATGAAGAACATTTGGAAGAAATAGCAGAAAATTTGTTTATGGATGGTAATTTATGAAACATTATTCCGTCTTAAAGAGTGAAGCACTTGCATCGCTTTGTTTAAAACCCGATAGTATTATTGTGGATGCAACCCTTGGTTATGGGGGACATGCAAGTGAAATTTTAAAGCAAATTCCAAATGGTCACTTGTATGCTTTTGATTTAGATGAAGAAGCTATTTTGTATTCACAAAAACGACTTCAACAAATTGGAAGTAACTTTACCATTATTCATGCCAATTACCGAGAGATGAAAGAGAAGTTAGCACAGTATTCGGTTTCTAAAGTGGATGGCATCTTATTTGATTTAGGCGTTTCTAGTCCACAAATTGATGATGCAAAACGCGGGTTTTCTTTCATGCAGGATGAAAAACTTGACATGCGAATGGACCAAAGCCAAGAGTTGGATGCCAAGAAAGTGATCAATTCTTATTCTGAAGAAGCTCTTTGCGATATCTTTTTTCACTATGGTGAAGAGAAGAAGAGCAAGCTGATTGCTAAGAAAATCGTTGCAAAGCGAAAAGAAAAAAGTATTCTTAGAACGCTTGAACTTGTCGAAGTAATCAAAGAAGCAGTTGGTGCAAATTATTTTTACAAATATCATCCTGAACGAACCATTTTTCAAGCGATTCGCATTGAAGTAAATGAAGAATTAAAATCTCTTCATCAGGTTTTACCCGATGCTATTTCCTTATTAAAGAAAGAGGGAAGGCTTTGTGTGATTACCTTTCATTCGTTAGAAGATCGAATTGTCAAACAGGTCTTTCGCAGTGCGTGTGAAGTCGATGAAGTTGTTAAAAATATTCCCAATGTACCTCTTATGTATCAACCAAAAATGAAACTTGTTTATAAAAAACCACTGGTGGCAAGTGAAGAAGAATTAAAAGAAAATCGTCGCAGTAAAAGTGCTAAATTGCGTGTTATAGAAAGAGTGATGGAAGATGGCCAAGAAGAATAATTCTGGTAAAATTTTAAAAGGAGAAAAATTGATTTATTTTGTTGTCTTTTTTGTTATGATTTCAATGCCAATCTGTACGGTACTTACTAAAGCGATGCTTTCTGAAAGTAATATTGAAGTCGAACAAATGAAAGCAAAGATTGAAAATCAAGAAGATGTCAATGAATCTTTGAGTATGCAAATTGATGAATTGGCTAGTTTAGATAAAATTCAAGAAGTTGCGTCTGAAAAAGGATTGAGTTATAATAACGATAATATTAAAGTAATCCATGAATCGTAAGAAGGTAGAAAAGTGAAACAGAAAAGAAAAGGTAACATGCGTTTAAACATGAATATTAATGTAAAGATAACGCTTCTTATCTTTTCTTTTTTCTTTCTTTTAATTATTGCTAAGTTATCTTATGTAACTTTAAGTATGCAAGTAGATGGAATTAATCTTGCTGAGTTTGCTGAAAATCGAAATACTACGAAGCAGACGATTTATGCTTCTAGAGGATCTATTTATGATGTAAATGGGGATGAACTTGCAAAAAATGTCAAAAGTTATACGGTCATTGCTTTTCTTTCTCCTTCTCGGACAAAGAATGAAAAAAATCCCCAACATGTTGTTGATGTTGCTGCTACTGCAAAAGCGCTTTCTCCGATTTTAAATATGAGTGAAGAAACATTATCTTCTTTGATGAGTCAAGATTTGTATCAAGTCGAGTTAGGTCCTGGGGGAAGAGGAATTACGGAAGATACTAAAAAAACGATTGAAAAATTGGAACTACCGGGAATTGGTTTTACTTCGAGTACGAAACGTTTTTATAAAAATAAGAATTATGCATCTTATTTAATTGGGTATGCCCGAAGAAGAGAAGATGGAGAGATTACTGGAGAAATGGGAATCGAGTCTTACTTTAATGATGTTTTAAAGGGACAAGATGGGTATACGGAGTATCAGCAGGATGCTTATGGATATCCAATGCCTAATACGCAAGTTACGGAAGAAGCTGAAAGTGGGTCGGATATTTATTTAACGATTGATAATAATATTCAACTCATTTTGGAAAATATTTTGACTAAGTTAAAAAATGAACATTCCCTTGATTGGGCTCAGTTTACGGTGATGGATGCCCATACTGGAGCCATTGTGGGAAGTGCTACGGTTCCAACGTTTGATTTAAATACCTTGGATGGCATTGATTCTTATTTAAATCCACTTACGAGTTATCAGTATGAACCGGGTTCGACGATGAAGATTTTTTCTTGGATGGTAGCTATGGAAAATGGCATTTATGATGGCGAAAAGTTGTATCCATCTGGAACGATTACATTACAAGATGGAACGGTTATTAAAGATTTTAATAATTATGGTTGGGGACAAATTTCTTTTAATACTGGATTTATGTATTCTTCGAATGTTGCTGCAACTATGCTTGGTTTACAACTTGGAGCAGAGAAGTTACGCAGTTTTTATGAATTATGCGGTTTTGGAAATGTAACGGGGATTACCCTTCCGAGTGAAGCATCGGGTTCGATTCGTTTTCAATATGAAAGTGAACTTGCCAATGCGACGTTTGGTCAAGGAATGAGTGTGACACCGGTTCAAATGTTACAAGCTTTGTCAGCACTTGTGAATGATGGG
>CANQXM010000067.1 GCA_947627835.1 uncultured Bacilli bacterium
GTAGTTTTTCCTAATCCTGGTGGACCATAAAGTAAAACATGATCAAGGGGCTCTTCTCGCATTTTCGCAGCTTCAATAAAAACGCGCAAATTCTCTGTGATTTCTTTTTGACCTACGTATTCATCTAATGACTGAGGGCGAATACTTTCTTCGATGACATCGCTATTTTGTTCTTCAGCATCGACAATTCTTTGCATGATTTTCCTCCTTATAATGATTTGACAATTTTATCTAATTCTTTCCAACTTTCTACTTTTAAGTATTTACTATAGTGATTCTTATTTGGAATAAAACGAATTAATTCAATTTTTTCTTTTGGGAAAGTATCTAGAACACTTTCTCGATCATCAATAAATAAATCTAATTTTAATTTTTTGCAATCTCGATATTTATTTTGGGAATTAAATATGATTTCTTGATATGGAATTTCATTTTTTTCTAAAAATGTTTTTGTATATTCTTCAATATTTATACAATCTTTGCTACTTCTTGCAGTTACCAGATAAATGATGTGACCCATTTCTACCCAACTTTGAATGACTTCTTTCGCGTGTTTTTTGGGTGTCATTTCCAAATAAAGGCTTTTTCCTTCTTTTTCTAAAAATTCATGAAATTGTTTATCGGATAGGTTGCCTTTTTCTTTCCAATTTGCAATTTTATTTTTGGTACAATACTTTTTTAAACGTCGAGCAAATATTTCTTTTGTATTTGTAATCGTATCATCAATGTCAATACCTATTTTCATTTTAACAATAATTTTAAAGCCTCTTTAATTTGGTCTTCAATTTCCTTTGCTTCGATTTGTGGTAAAATCTTTTTAATATCTGGTAATTTATATCCTAAACTTTCTAAAACACTTATGAGTTCTTCATATCCAGTGGTGTCACTCGTTGTAACGGTTGAAGTTAACTTGCCTTTTAAGTCTAAAATGATTTGTCTAGCAACTTTATCGCCGATTTTGGGAAATTTTTTTAAATATAAGATGTTTTCTCGTTCAATGGCATCAATAATTCCACTTACACTTCCTGCTGCAATCATTGGCATAGCCATCTTGGGTCCAAGGCCTTTGACACTGGTAAGACGTAAAAATAAATCTTTTTCTTCAATCGTTTTAAATCCATATAAGGTGTTTTCATCTTCGCGAATATGATTATAGGTATAAACAGTTATTTCTTCATTTAATGGAAAACTAAATGGATTTCCAACATAAATTTGGTAACCGATTTTATTATTTTCTAGCACGATATAGCCATTTTCGGTTCTCGTTACGATTCCTTTAATGTAGTTATACATTTTTTCTCACCTTCTTTTATTTTATCATACATATGTATTAAAAAAAAGCCCTTCTTTTGAAGGGTATTATAGCATATTTTTATGGATTGGATGGGAAATTATCCGAAGAAAAATTGTAAAACTACTGGGGATAGTATCACTAATAACATAATGGGAATGAAGAAAACAACTGAAATGGCACTAATTTTGGTTGGCAATTTGGAAATTTCTGATTTTACTTCTAACAATCTTTTTTCGCGTAAGAAATCTAGTTGATTGTTTAGGGATTCTAGAATGCTGTTTCCAAAGATACTCGACTGGGTAATATTTAATAAGGCATTATTGATGGTATCACTTGGAATTCGGCTTTTCATATCGGTAATACTTTCTGAAAAACTTTTTCCTAAGCGAATTTCAGCTAGGGATTTTTTAAATTCTGCAGAGAGTTCATTATCAATATTGGATGCAGTCATTTCTAATGCAACGTTTAAATTGCGTCCACTTTCTAGGGTTAGAGAGAGAACTTCAAAGAAAAAGACGGCTTCTTCTTCTAACTTTTTTCCTCTTTTTTTAATGGGATAATCTAATACGATGTATTCACTACCAATGTAAAAGATTAGTGTCCATAATGGTGCGATGATATATCCGGTATCAAAGAAGATGATTCCAAAAGCAAAAATCGCAATGGAAATAAGCAAGCGAATATTTAAAAGATCAATGGCATCATAATGGCAGTAAATTCCAAGTAATTTTATTTTTTTCTCTACTTTTTCAATAGTTTTTTCTAAGTAGATTTTTCTTACTAAGCTACGTTCTTTTTTCATTACATTCTCACCTTCAATACTTTTCTAACTGTGAAGACATAACCAATATACAAAATGATAATGAATAATAGTAATAGGAAGCCATATGGTGTTTCAAAGAATGGATCAAAATAATCGGGATTCATTAGAAAAATTAATAAGGAAAACAGAAATGGCAAGATGATTAAAACCCGAAAGACAAAGATGCTTGCTGCGGTTAAACTTTTCATTTCGTTTTGGAGTTTCTTTTTATCAAAGAAAGATTTTTCAATGGTTGAGAATACTCTTACGATGTTTCCACCGGTTTTATTTAATAAGGTAAGTGATGAGGTGATGTATTTGGCATCTTCCAGTTTTACTCGTTCATAAAAGCGATTAAAGACCACATCAATGCTGAGTCCATAGTTCATATCTAAGTAAATTTTTTTAAATTCATCACTAATTGGACCATCTAATTCATTTTTGACAATATCAACTGCTTGCATGATATTTCTTCCTGATTTAAAACTATTATTCATGATAATAATGGCTTTTAATAAGTCTTCTTCAATTTGTTTTCTTTTCTTTTTAAAGGAAATGGTTAAAAAGATATCGGGTACAAAGAAACCAATGATAAAGGTAAAAAGACATCCAATCAAACCAAAGGTCGAATATTGAAACATCACGGTAATGATATTTAAAAAGACAAAGGTAAATGCAGATAAAAATTTTACCGTGATATAATCCATTCCTACTTTGATATCTTTTTCTTCAAAGGTAATATATTTTTCATATTTTTCACTATATTTCTTTAAGAAGGCACTTCGTTCGAGAATTTTACGAAAATGATGGACGAGTACCCATGATTTTTCAAGAATGTAGTCAAAGAATGATTTTTCATGATCATTTACAGAAATGAGGGCAAAACGTTCAAATCTTTTTTGATATTTAATGGATTTTGATTCACGTAATAGATAGATAATCATCATGAATAACGTGATAATCATGAGTATTTGAACGATGAATACTTGCCAGTTAAATCCCTCCATCTTAGTTCCTCCTTATTTTATTTTTTTATTTTTTTATTTATATGAAACATTTCATCTAATTCTGTAATTCCTTTGGATGCAATTTTATTATAGACATCTGGAATGACTTTATCATATAAGATATATTCGCCATCCACTTCTTTATTGGGCGTTAGTCCTTTTTGATTAAAGGCAAAGATTTCTCTTAATTTGATATCTTCTTCTTCCATCCCTTCTAACTCTGCAATAGATGTAATTTTTCGTCTTCCATCACTCATTCGATCGATGTTGACGATTAAATCAATGGCATTTACGATGTATTCACGAATGGCTCGCACTGGAATATCTAAGCCGCTCATTAATACCATGGTTTCCAAACGGTTTAAGGCATCTTTTGGACCATTCGCATGCAAGGTTGTCATAGATCCATCATGACCGGTATTCATTGCTTGTAACATATCAAAAGCTTCTTTTCCACGAACTTCTCCAACGATAATTCGATCTGGTCTCATTCGAAGACTATTGATGACTAAATCACGAATGGTAATTTCTCCTTCATTATCGTAGTTGGTTACTCTGGTTTCTAGGGAGATTACATGACGTTGGTTTAACCTTAATTCAGCAGCATCTTCGATGGTAATAATTCGTTCATCATGGGAAATAAAACTACTTAAAATATTTAATAGCGTGGTTTTACCAGAACCAGTACCTCCACAGATAATGATGTTACATTTTCCTCTTACGGCAGCATCTAAAAAGGTAGCCATATATGGAGTCATGGATCCAATACGAATTAAATCATCTGCACTCGTCATTTCTTCTTTAAATTTACGAATGGTGATTACTGGGCCTTTGGTCGATAATGGTGGAATGACGGCATTAATACGAGAGCCATCGGGAAGTCTCGAGTCTACCATAGGATTGGATGCATCGATGGTTCTTCCTAGCGGTCCAATTAATCTTTGAATGGTTCTTATAATGTGTTCTTCATTAATAAAGGAAATGCTATCATCTTTAATAATCTGCCCGTCAATTTCAATATAAATTTCTTTGGGACTATTCACCATAATCTCTGTGATATTCTTATCTTCTAGAAGTTCTGTTAAAGGTCCATAGCCATTAATTTCATTATCAATTAAATTAAATAAATGACTTCGCTCTAAGTTTGATAAATCGTATCCTTCAATTGTGGCATCAATTTCATCATTGATAAATTGATTTAGTAGTTTGTCTTCCGGAATTTCTTTATCAATTAAGTTTTCGACAATTCTAGTTCGTAGTTCATCTAATAATTTTTTATCTGGAAATATTTCATAATCGGTTAAACTTGGTGCTTTGGTTTCTTTTCTTTCAATATTAAAGGCTTCTAATAAACTACTTTTTTTCATCGTCTTCACCACTTTCTTCTGTCATATCGGCTGCAATACTCATTAAGGTTGCATAATCTTTTGCAAAAACATTTGGCATTTTGGGTTCAAGGGTTATGATTTTTCCATTCATGACGTATTCATCAATGTTTTTTAAGAAAAATTCACTGGATAAACTATAATTTATTTTGGCTTTTAAAATGCTATTCATATCAAATAAAGAAAAGTATTTTTTATATGGATTGCAACTATTATTTAGTAAAATTTGGTAATTCTCTTTTTCTAAATCCCGGAAGATACTTAATAGCGATTTCATATTTTTAATATCTAATGGATCGTTTGTCATAACAAATAAAATATTATCAACGTTATCTAGAATCACTAGGTTTTGTTCATTTAAATCATGGTTGGTATCAATTAATACAATATCGTAGTGATATAAAGCCTTATCTAGGGCGATTTCAATGTATTTGGAATCAATTTTTCTAGCTTGTCTTGGATCTTTGGGACTGGGAAGAATATCGATCCATTCATCGTATTTGGTTACGTAATTGGAAAAATCTTTATAGCGATTGTTATTGTAATCATCTACAAAGTTAAAGATGGTACTATTAAATGGACGATTTAAGGCACAAGAAACCCCACCACTTGATAAATCCATATCCATAATTAATACTTTTTTTTCAATGGCTTCGAAGATTCCTGCTAAATTCAAAGTTGTAATGGTTTTTCCTACTCCTCCTTTGGCAGAAAACAAACAAAGTGATTTTCCTTTTTTTCGTATCATAATTTGCCCTCTTTCATTCTTCTATTAATTTTAATTGGTTATTTTGTTTCACAATCTTTTTTTTACAATGAATGGAATATTTTTTGATGCCAATGATGTTTCCAAAGATGCTATTGATTTCATAGTTGTTTTCAATTGTCATCTGATCTTCTTTTTTTTCTATTTTTAAATTTTCGGTTGGAATGTTGTTTTTTTCATATAATTTTTTAATTTCTTCGACGGTCTCTTCTTTTTCAAAGGTTTCTTTTAAGATGGTTGATGTTACTTTTGATACATGCATCTTTTCATTTGAGATGATACCAATGTCAATGACGAGTGCTGCTAGTATTAGTAAAACAGGAATTAATATTACGAAGAGAATTAGTGTTTGGCCGTTACGATTCATAATCGATCGACCTTTCAATCGTTACTTCATAGGGCGGTTTAAAAATTAAATTTAAGCCCGGTGTGATAATATCGATTTTTTCTTTTAAGTAAAAGGTCACATATTGATTATTTTCATTTTTAATTTCTAATGTAGATGTTTCATTATCTTCTTTTACTTTGGCGTTAATTTCAGCAAATGAGTTCCCATTGTGATAGTACTCAATAATTTGATCAATTTCACTTTCTAAGCGATTTTTAACGACAATGATTTTACCAATATCAATAATGGCTAGAAGCATAAAAACAAATATTGGTAAAATAATGACGAACTCCACTAATGCTTGACCCCTATTCTTTTTCATTTTGCACCTTCTGCTCATCTATTTTTCTTTATTTACACATTTTCCTTCGCCCGGTTTTTCTCCTTCTTGGTATACTTGATCGACCAACGAACAAGAAGTTTTGGTAATAGAATCTTTTAAATATCCTCCAAAATAACTGACGATACTTATGGTAATGACGCTGATGATTGCTACAATTAAGACATATTCGACCAACGCTTGCCCTCGAGTATTTAACACACATACCACCTCTATTATTACAATTATAACAAAGTTATAAAAAGAAGACAATTACAAAATAAAACAAGAAATTGCTTTCTTGTTATTTTAGTATGTATGGATTTCCAATATTTCCCGATCCCCCGATAACATCTAAATTTGGATTTAAATAGATTACGGGTCTTGCTAAGTAGGTTTTATTGGCATTTTGTAATTCTAAGTTGCCACTTGCATTAATGGTAAAGAAATCGGTAGTGTTATCTGCTGCTGGCGTCATTAACCATTCGGTTGTTTCACTTTGATGTAACCAGTTATTTTCTACACAGCCTTCGGCATCCGCAATGGCCGTTAAGTTTGTCGTGAGACAGGTTTC
>CANQXM010000068.1 GCA_947627835.1 uncultured Bacilli bacterium
TACGCTTTCTACTTGCCAACTTGATTTTTGCTTACCAATGAGATTTAATCTTACGTATGTGGATCAAGATGGTTCTAAGAAAAGTCCAGTTGTACTTCATCGTGCTATTTTTGGTAGTCTTGACCGGTTTATTGCTTATTATTTAGAGGAAACTAAAGGTGTGTTACCTTTATGGCTTGCTCCATTACAAGTTAATATTATTCCGGTTCATGTCGGTTATCAAAAAGAGTATGCTTCTAAGATTTTTAATGCTTTAGAGCAAGAAGGTTATCGTGTTCATGTGGATGAACGAGATGAGAAGTTAAGTTATAAAATGCGTGAGAGTGTTGTGAAGAAAATTCCAATTACGGTAATTTTAGGTCAAAAAGAAGTCGATAATAATACAATTAGTTATCGAGTTTGGGGTAGTGAAGATACTACAACCGTTTCTCTTTCAGAGTTCTTAGATTTCTTGAAAGAGAAAATGAAAACAAAGTCATAATGGTTTTTGACAAATTGGTTATAAGTCGTTATAATAAATGAGAAATCGAAGAAAAGATATGGTAATTGCTACTATTTTTATAGAGATCTTGTGGTTGGTGGAAACAAGAATAATAGGGTATTTACTTCTCCTTTTTAGAGGGGCTAATCACTCCCGGTGAAAACCGTTATCTAAAATTAAGAATTGTAAAGGATGGCACCGCAAAATAACTGCTCCTTTTTGGGAATGGTTGTTTTGCTTTTTCTTTTCTTGGAAATGGAAAGGTGAGTAAAATGTTAGATATTCAGTTTGTAAGAGAAAATCCGGATAAAGTAAAGGAAAATATTAAAAAGAAGTTTCAAGATGAAAAACTGGTTTTGGTAGATGAAGTTATTGCTAAGGATAAAGCCTATCGTGAAGCAAAAAAAAGAGCGGATGAACTTCGAGGAGAACGAAATCAACTTTCGAATCAAATTGGGATTTTGATGCGAGAGGGAAAGAAAGAGGAAGCAGAGCAAATTAAGAAGCAAGTGGCAGATATCAATAATGAAATTCCTGAACTTGAAACGCTCGAAGAAAAACTATCTTTGGAAATCAAAGAGCGAATGATGATGATTCCGAATATGATTGCTGAGGATGTTCCAATTGGTAAAGATGATACTGAAAATGTAGAAGAAGAACGCTTTGGAGAAGCAACTGTTCCCAAGTATGAAATTCCCTATCATTCTGTTATTATGGAAAGCTTTTCTGGCCTTGATAAGGAAGCAGCAGGACGCGTGAGTGGAAATGGTTTTTATTATTTAATGGGTGATATTGCGCGACTTCATAGTGCTGTTTTGGCTTATGCAAGAGATTTTATGATTGATAAAGGATTTACTTATTGTATTCCTCCTTATATGATTCATAGTGATGCTGTAGATGGGGTTATGTCTTTTAAAGAAAAAGAAAATATGATGTATAAAATTGAAGGAGAAGATTTGTATTTAATTGGTACAAGTGAACACTCCATGATTGCTAAGTTTAAAGATCAGATTTTAAAGGAACAAGAATTACCGATTACTATGACTTCTTATTCTCCATGTTTTCGTAAGGAAGTTGGAGCACATGGAATTGAAGAACGAGGCGTATACCGCATTCATCAATTTGAAAAGCAAGAAATGGTGGTTTTATGTAAGCCGGAAGATAGTGATGCATGGTATGACAAAATGTGGAGTTATTCTGTAGAATTGTTTCGAAGTTTAGATATTCCAGTTCGGAAACTTGTTTGTTGTAGCGGGGATTTGGCAGATTTAAAATATCGTTCTTGTGATATTGAGGCGTGGAGTCCACGTCAGCAAAAGTATTTTGAAGTTTGTTCTTGTTCTAATTTAACGGATGCTCAAGCAAGAAGACTTGCCATTCGATATAAAAAGGAAAGCGGAGAGAAAGCTTTTGTTCATACGTTAAATAATACCGTTATTGCTCCCCCAAGAATGCTAATTGCTCTTCTAGAAAACAATTATCAAGAGGATGGGTCAATTTTGATTCCGAAAGTGCTAAGACCTTACATGGGTGGAAAAGAAAAAATCGAGAAGAAGTAGATCATTTAATTGCTTATTGTATAAAACAAGCTTGTGTTGATGAATTATTAGAAAATCATTTCATTACCAACTTAGAATATTGTGAAATTATGAAAAAAGTTAAAAAAGAGCATAAAATAAAAGAAGCAGATAATTTAACCGCTTATTGTGTAAAACAAGCCTGTGTCAATGAGTTATTCAAAAATCATTTCCTTACGGATTTAGAATATTATCAGATTATGGAAAAAATTAAAAAGGAACATAAAATGGACTAGGTATTCATGTTTTTTGCTATTTATTTAATGGGTATAAAATGATATACGCTTAAAAAAGATTAGTTGCTATAAAAAAGTATGTATTGATGTTTTCTGTTTGAGATTCGCATCAGTCATACTTTTTTCTTGTTTATTAAATTAAATAAATCTATGGTGACATTTTCAAGGGTTCTGGCATCTGGCAATATCATAGTAAATTGCTATTGTTTCTCCGAGAATGTTAATAGTTCTTCTAGAAAATAACTATTCAGAAAATGGCGGTGTGTTAATTCCTAAAGTATAGAACTTTATAAATGATTGGAGGACTTTTATGAGTAACGAATTAATAAAGAATGAGAAAATTTTATGTATGTTTTTCAATTGCGACGACATTGTTGTCGCAATTGAGTTAGTCTCATTATTTAAAACTGATAAAAATAGATAAAGAACTTAAAAGAAGTTTTTATATGAAGGAAACAATTAATTCTAAATGGAGTGTGAGAGAATTTTAAAAGCAAAGATATTTCCGATTTCGAATATTATTAGATTATGAAAAGAATTAAAAAAGTATACGCTATTGTAGAAAAGTGGCAATATTGCCACTTTTCTACAATGAAGTGTTGGCAAATCATACCAGAAAGTTTTTCCATTCAAACCAAAAAAATTGTAAATTCAAAAAGTTTTTCCATTTCAACCAAAAAACTTTTTATTTCATAAATTTTATTATATAATATTGGTGAGAGGTGAAATCTTATGTTAAAAAGAAATTACTATTTAAATAAAATAAGAGATTTTTATAATGTAAATTCATTAATTAAAGTTTTGTGTGGATTAAGAAGAAGTGGAAAATCGGTAATATTACAACAAATAATTGAGGAGATTAAAGAAAGTGGTGTTAAAGATGATCATATCATATATATTAATTTCGAATCTCTTGATTATGTTAATATTACTAATGCCATAGAATTAAATAATTATATTAAAAGTTTCGTAAAAGATAAAAAAACTTACTATATTTTTTTAGATGAAGTTCAAAAAGTAGATGAGTTTGAAAAAGCTATTAATTCTTTAAGAATTACAAATCAATTTAGTATTTTTATTACTGGTTCAAATAGTAAAATGACTTTTTTAGAATTATCTACGGATTTATCAGGTAGATATGTAAGTTTTAGAATTAATCCTTTATCATTTAAAGAAGTTGTTGAACTTACTAAAACTAAATCTGAAAATTATTTTAATTTATTATTAGATATCTTTGAATGGGGGACTTTGCCTCAAAGGTTTATTTTTGAAAATAATGATTCAAAAGAAAACTATATTCGAGATGTTTATGATTCAATTCTTCTTAAAGATGTTGTAGAAAGACTTGGAATTACAGATGTTACTTCATTTAATAAAATATTTCAGTATGTTTTAGAAACTGAGACGAGAGAATTTTCAGCGACAAATGTATTAGATTATTTAGCTAAAAGTGGTAACAAAGTAGCAACTGACACTTTATATAAATATTTAGATGCACTTTGTTCAACTTTTATTATTAATAAAGTGTATCGATATGATGTAAACGGAAAGATGGTTTTGAAATCTTTAAATAAATATTATGCTACAGATTTAGGTGTCAAAAGAATTAAAACTAATAGTAAAGAAATTAATTATTCGCAGGCTTTTGAAAATTTAATATACAATGAATTAATAAAGAAAGGTTATGAAGTTTATATTGGGAAAACGAAAGAAGGAGAAATCGACTTTATAGCTAGTAAAAATAATAATATTAAATATATTCAAGCTTGTTATGATTTATCAAATGAAGCAACTCGTGATAGAGAGTTTAATGCTTTTAATAATATCAATGATCATCATCCTAAATATGTAATTTCAACCAATCAAGAAGATTATTCTCAAAATGGAATTAAGCATCTTAATATTTTTGATTTTTTAATGGATGATCAATTTTAATATTTCTTTTTCATTTGAAACATTTCTTATACATGATTTGGTATCTTTTGTTTTTGTTTTGAATTTGGTAAGATGTATATAGAATCAGTATAGGAGTAAGTATTTATGAAAAATTTGCTTAAAAAAGAACTTACTATTTTAGAAGGTATTGCAGATGTTTATCTATTTACAATGATTTTGATTTTTCCTCTTCTTGTTGATAAAACTGGTTTTTTCCATATTTTGGAGTGTAAATGGTATTCTTATGTTACTATTACAGGAATTTATTTACTTGTAAATCTTTTTGTTATTTTGTATTTTTTGTTATTTAAGAAAGTAAATTGTTTTAAGAAAAAGAAGTTTTCTGTTGTGCAGGGATTGGCTGTTGCTTTTTTAGTTATTAATTTTCTTTCAGCTTTTTTATCTCCATATTTTCAAAAGTATAATTTATGGATTGGCGTTGGAAGAGGAGAAGGACTTCTTGCCATGTCTTTGTATACTTTATCTTTTTTGTGTCTTTCTTTCTTTTTAAAATTTAAGAAAAGGTATCTTGCTTATTTTTCTATTTCTTCGATTTTATTAAGTGGTGTAGCCATTTTACAGTACATTGGTTTTAATCCTTTTTATTTGTATCAAGGAGGAATTGGAACGCATAATGTAAGTTTTATGTCTACAATTGGTAATATCGACTTTTTATCTGCTATGTATTGTATGTTACTAGCGATTTCTTTTAGTGCCTATGTTTTTTTAGAAAAAAATGAAGTATGGGAAAAAGTTTTGCATCTTTTATCTCTTTTCTTTGTTTTTTTTATTGTAGGTATTATTGATGTACAAAGTGGGAAAGTAGCACTACTTGGAACGCTGATACTTATTTTTCCATTTATTATTGCCAATCATCAACGATTGTCTCGATTTTTGGTGGTCCTTGCTATGATTTTTATGGCGTATGGAATTAATATTGTTTTAAATCCAGAATATCATTATGATGTGCATCGATTAGGGTTCTATTTTCAATTTAATTATTTTGTAGTAGCTTTTATTATCATTTGCATTGCATTTCTTTATTTAGCACACATTTTGCAGAAGTGTGAATATGATTTTTTACAAAATAAAAAGATTATAAAAGGCTTTTATTTGGGTATGGTTGCTTGTGCTTTGGTTGCATTCTTAATTTTATATTTTGGTAATTTTCAAAGTGGAATTTTTTATGAGATTCATGGTTTACTTCATGGTGAATGTAATGATCAATTTGGGAATTATCGAATTTTCTTATGGAAAAGAACCTTTCCGTTAGTTTGGGAATATCCGTTACTCGGATCGGGTCCAGATACTTTTGCAATCCGATTCATGGCAAAATATAGTGCCGATGTAGCCGCCATTGGTCCACTTACGATTAATGATACTGCTGCAAATGTTTATTTTACGATGCTAGTTAATATCGGCATTCTTGGATTCATGAGTTATGTAGGTTTTCTCTTTTTTCAATTTAAACGTGGTATTCAAAATATGAATTCTTATTCTTTTGTTTTTATGATTGCTTTGTTATGTTACATGATTCAAGATTTCTTTAATTTATCTTTAGTCATTGTTACTCCTATTTTTTGGATTTTAATGGCTTTACATCTGCAAAGTCTTTCTAGTTTTTCTTAGTTCAATCTTGTTTTTTTCGATAAATTAAGGTATTCTTTTGTTAATGGTATGGAGTGTGAAGTTTTGTGGGTCAGTTTAATAATAAGACTTTTAAATATGTGATTTGTGGCGTTGTAATTTTTCTTTTGGGACTCTTTGTTGGTTATCAATTAAATTATGGAAGACTTTCTTCAATACAAGGATATTTATTTAACGCTGCTAGTGAAGCTACTAATACCAATGCCTCAGATACCAATGCAACGAGTGCCAATGCCTCCGATGCAAATGCAACTAGCGCTAATGCTTCAGATGCAAATATCAGTCATTATGATAATCAAATTTCTCTTGAAAAGTTTGAACTAGCGACGGGTTTTGCCAATTATGGAGAACGTGTTAAAGTTACTATTCAAACCAGTGGAGCTTGTAATTCGGCGGCTTCGATTGCCTTTAAAAATGTAGCAGGAAGTACCTTTACGGTGCAGGTTCAAGATATTACAGGAAGTCCTTATATTATTGTGCCAGATTCTCTTGCTTATACGGAATATTTTGTAACGGATGTCTTGCTAGTTGGAAAAAATAGTGATAATTCTACTTTTACGAAACAATATAGTAGTT
>CANQXM010000069.1 GCA_947627835.1 uncultured Bacilli bacterium
TAGATAATTTTGATTGGAACAAGCTACTTCATCTGCATTCGTACACCGATAGTCCATACTGGCATTCATATAATCATATAAAGGAAGAAGAGAAACATAACTTGCTTTTTGATCCAACACCGAACATTCGATATAACCCGTTACATCTTCGTCACTGGAAGTTCGTTTACCAATGCATGCATTTCCTTGAATCATTCGTGACAAATCACCAAAAGTTTCAGTTTGAATATCAGAAAGCGTATAAGAAATGGTGGAATTTCCAAAATCATTAATTCCATGACTGCTTTCTTCACTCGAATTATAGCGATCATCCCAAATGGTATACAAACTAGAACGAACATCATTTAAAATCAGCGTGACATAATGTGTATCTGGATCCATCTTCACAATCCGATAGAGTTGATTATTAAATCGAACATAGTTGTTGACCCGATCTCCTCGAAAAACAAGATCATTATTGACATCATAAAGGCCATTTCCCTCAGTAACGACATGATTATCATCTAAAACTCTCTCAAAAAACAAAGAAGATTCATATTTATCACAAGTTAAATAAGGTCGCACTTGATAATTTCCATAACGATAAGTCACCGTAATTTCAGAGGAACAATTATCTTTGGCAAGTTTACTAATATCCTTGATATATCCACCATTTGTTAAATCTCGGTCCGTAAAAGTAGTAACGAGTTCTTGATCCGGATAGACTTCCTTTTCTTGGGCTTCCACATATTTGATACTGGCAAAATAAAGTTCATTTTCTAACTCCGAATAACTCATTTTCTTACCAATAAAATAAAAAATTCCAAAAATAATTCCCAAAATAAGTAAGATCCCAACCAAAACACCAATAAAAGCATAGAAAAATTTTTTGTTTGTAAATAAAGCCTTGAATTTATCCATGTAAGACCACCTATCATCTATCAAAATTATAGCGCATGCCATAAAAAAAAGCAACGATAGTTGCCTTTCATTAACGATTGTAAAATTCAACAATTAAACTTTCATTAACTTCTTGATTTAATTCAGAACGATCAGGAAGTCTTTTATAAACACCAGTCATTTTCTTAGAATCAAATTCAACAAATGCTGGACGATTTAAAGTAGCTTCTAAACTAGCCAAAATAGCTGGATGACTCATTGAATTTTCTTTTACAGAAATCGTATCACCAGGTTTTACTTGGAAAGATGGAATATCAACTTTTTTACCATTCACTAAAATATGTCCATGATTAACAAGTTGTCTTGCACCTCGACGAGTTTTTGCAAGTCCCATCCGATAAACAAGATTATCAAGTCTACTTTCAAGTAAGAAAAGTAGATTTTCACCAGTAATACCCTTCATTTTACTAGCACGTTCAAACACTTTTTCAAATTGTTTTTCACTAAGTCCATACATAAAACGTACTTTTTGCTTTTCTTGTAACTGAATACCATATTCACTAATCTTTTTTCTACGATCCGTTCCATGAGCTCCAGGTGCATAAGGACGTTTTGCAAGTTCTTTGCCATTTTCTAAAGTAGAAAAGCCAAGTCTTCTTGATTTTTTATAACTAGGTCCTGTGTATCTTGCCATAAACTTTCTCCTTTCTATAAAGATTTGTTTGCAAATAAGATCATGATAGGGAGTTTTTCTTCTTACGTTCCAAAAGGCAGCCTTTTGTACTAATCATCGTTTCCTAAAAAACACATTATATTTTCTCATTTGCGCTGCCACTAAAACAGCAAAGATAATTTAACATAAATTCCATAGATTGTCAATAAATCCTATGAATTTGCGACCTTTTTTATCCAAGATGAAAAGAAGATATTTACATTCCAAAAATCCTTCTTTATAATAAAAAAATCGGGGGAGTTATTATGGAAGTTATTGAAATTGTAAAATCATTTGTAGAAGAAAAGAAAAAAGAAGACGAAAGTATCATTGGTGCCATTTTTTATGGAAGTAATTGTTATGGCAGTGCCAAAAAAGATTCCGATGTCGATATCTTATTTGTTTCAAAAGGCAAGTATTGTTATCGAGGCCTTGAAACATGGCAAAACTATCGTATGGAATACTTTATGAAACCTTATCAAGTCTTAGAAAGAGAGTGTATGACCGACTTCTCAGACCAAGATACCTTTTTACTTGCAGTCTTTGAAAATGGAACCAAAATAGAGGAACAAGATCACTGTTTAACACGTCTTCACCGTCGTTTACTTCTTCGCAGTCGTGCTGCTTTACCAAATTATCAAATAAGCAGAGAAGAAAAAGATAACTTTCAAAAAAAATACCAAGAACTCAGTTATTTTAGTGATGAATCATTTTGGATTCTTTACTATAACTTATTAAATGAACTTCGCATTCTTTATCAAATGAAATATGGCTATACAAGAATTCCGACAGCCAAAGTCTTAGAATTTTACCAAAATCGTCCGTATGCAGAAAAATACTACTGTGCCATTTTGCCACCCGAAGAAATTACCAATACCATGCTAGTAGCATTAAAAACGAAACAAAAAGAAGAAGCCCTAGAATCTTTAAAAAAATTAGCCAGCACGTTACACATACAACTTTCGGATCTAAAAGCGTTGAACTTACAAAATTCATTCTATCAAAGTCCGTCTATTTCCTATTTTAATCCACCCAAAATTGCAGATTTAAAAGAACAAGTAGCAACAGTGATGACCAAGTACTTGCGTGCTAAAAATAAACTGATTCAAAATGAAGAAGATGCATCCTTTTTATATGCAGTAACATTAGAGCGTATGCGAACACTTTATGAAGTCCAAAATTCAGTCTTAAATAAATCCTTTCTAAATGCCATTTATTACTACCAAAATATGGATACCATGACTCTTCCCAAAATCGATCAAGCTTTTGCAAAGACTTATTTAAATGCAACCAAAGCAAGTGATAATGCCAAAAAAATCCAAGAATTTACCAAAGTATATCAAATGTGTACCCAAGATGTTCCCATCAAAGATACGAAGTATTTAATTCGCATTAAAGAAGAAAAACCCGTTTCATAAGCATTTGTTTTGCTCTTTACTTTATTGTATAATATTCTTATGAATACAGAAATTAAACAAGTATTAGAAAAAATTGAAAATAACGGCTTTGAAGCATATATAGTGGGTGGCTTTGTAAGAGATTATTTACTTTGTCATGAAAGTAGTGACATTGATATTGCAACCAGTGCTCTTCCCAAAGATATTCAAACCATGTTTGGAACATCCAAAAGACTTGGCAATTACGGCTCGTATAATTTAAAAACCAATCAATTTAACTTTGATATTACGACTTACCGAGAAGAATACGATTATTGCAATCGCAATCCGAAAAAGATTGTATACACAAGTAATTTGCTTACAGATTTACATCGTAGAGACTTTACGATGAATGCTATTTGTATGGATAAAAATGGCAAAATTATCAACATGATGGGTGGCGTTGAAGACCTAGAAAATAGAGTCATTCGCATGATTGGAAATCCTAAAAAAAGATTACAAGAAGATCCGTTAAGAATCCTAAGAGCCATTCGTTTTGCAGGAACACTGGATTTTACCATGGATGAAGAATTAAAAAAAGCCATCTTAGAAGAAAAAGAAAATGTGAGAAACTTAACCTCTTATCGAATCAAAAAAGAACTTGATGCCATCTTACTATCTCCAAATTTTAAAAAGTGTTTTGCTTTACTAGAAGAATTTGGTTTGCAAGAGATGATCGGTGTTTACTTTCAAGATCCGGTTTATGTAAATGATTTAAATGGAATGTGGGCGCAAATGATTCTAACCAAAGAAATTCCTTTTACCAAAAATGAAAAAAAACAGATTGAAAAAATCAAAGAAATCGTTTGTGAAAAACAGATTACCAAACAGATGATTTATCAAGAATCACTCTATACAATTTTAGTTGCTGCCAAAATTCTTGAAATCGAGGAAGAAAAAATTACCAGCATCATCAAAGAAATGCCTATTCAAGAGCGAAAAGAACTAGCCATTTCTTTTAAAGAATTGAGTGCTCTAACAAACACTTCACCCAAAGAAACGAAAAAAATAGAAGAAAAATTAATTGCTAAAATCTTAGAAGGAACATTAAAAAATGACCTTGAGTCCATTCAAAAAGAAATTCAAAAGGAGATGAAATAATGGAATATGAAAAACACTTTGCTTTATCGACCCATTTAATTCAAGTAGCGAAAAAAGAAAATTTAACGCTCGATGAATTTATTCTCCTGATTTATTTTGAAGATTCTTTAGATAAAACGTTTAACATCGAACTCATTAAAACTGCTACAAACTTAACCGAAAACGAAATTCTCACGAGTTTTACAACCCTAATAAAAAAGAACTTGCTAAATGTAGAATCTGCCACGGACTTAGAAGGCAAAAGACAAGAAAAAATCTCCTTAAAACCGATCTACGACCAGTTAAAAGAACAAGAAATCAAAGAAGAGGAAGAAGAGAAAAAAATCAATATTTATGAAGCCTTTGAAAATGAATTTGGTCGTGCAATTTCCTCAATTGAATATGAAATTATCGGGGCTTGGATTGAAAAAGGCTGGAAAGAAGAATTAATCTTAGGAGCTCTAAAAGAAGCCGTATATAATGGCGTAACCAACCTGCGCTATATTGATAAAATTTTATATGAATGGCAAAAAAAAGGTTACAAAACAATGCAAGAAGTAAAGAAAGGATTAGTAAAGAAAGAGGAAACCAAAAGTGAACCCCTTTTCGACTATAATTGGTTAGATGAAAACGAAGATGAATGAATTATTTAAAAACTACCTAAATGAATGTTACCCAAATGGCGAATGTGAACTCCTTTATGAGAAAGACTATGAACTATTAATCGCCGTAGTATTAAGCGCTCAATGTACAGATAAACGAGTAAATGAAGTAACCAAAAAATTATTTTCCAAGTACGATTTAAATGCCCTTGCCAAAGCAGATATCAAAGAAATTGAAAAAATCATTCGTCCCGTCGGTTCGTATACAAGAAAAGCCCAATATATTAAAGAAATTGCTAGTTCATTAATCAAAGATTATAATGGAATCGTCCCGAATAATCGCACCTATTTAGAAAACTTAAAAGGAGTAGGGCATAAAACTTGCAATGTGGTTCTATCAAACTTATTTGCAGTACCAGCATTTGCAGTAGATACCCATGTCGAACGGGTATCAAAACGTCTTGGCTTTGCAAAAGAAAACGATTCTGTTTGGAAAGTCGAACAAAAACTCATGCGTCGCTTTCCAAAAAGTGAATGGAGTAAAATGCATCATCAAATGGTGTTATTTGGAAGATATCATTGTAAAAGCTTAAAACCAGCTTGTGAAGATTGTAAGTTACAAACCGAGTGTCTATATTATCAAAAAAAGAAAAGAGAAAAGTAATCACATTTACATTTCTCTTTTTAACTGCAAGAATTTGCAACTTTAATCGCTCGACTGACACTTGTTGTCTTTCCAGAATAGGAAATTTGATAAGTCAGTGTAACCTCTTTGGCACTGGAAGTATCAACACTGTTACTAGTAATCTTTGCATCCTTGGTAACATCTTTTCCTTGATAGGTTACCGTAACTGGATTGGTAATATCAATAAACTTTTCACCAACTTTGACACAAAGATTTTTTTGACCATTTAACGTCGCCGTAAGATCACTGGTTGGAGTCGATGGTGTCGATGGATTTACCGTAGCTTTAATGGAAATACCACTACTCATATTCGACTTAAAAATACTATAAGAACTTTTTACAATAAATGTATAACTAGTTGCACTGCCACTTGCTATATACTTATAATTATTACTTGTTGTAAATCCTAAACTGCGAACATTTCCATTTCCTTCTTGAAGATAAACTTGATAACCAATCGAACCAATATAAGAATTGTTATAACTAATTCGTTGATTGTAATATTTGGTCGCCCACTGACCAAAATTTTGATTGAAATATTCAGTTAGAGAAGAAGCATCAATCGCCCATGGCGTAGGAATTGGATCCCAACTAATTGAAATCGTATTACCATTTACGGTAGCTTTTCCATTGGTTGGATTATCAAGGGTAGAGAAACGATTCGAAACTTCCGTTGGTTCAGTTCCTTTTTTATAAAGAGCAGACATCCGTAAATTACTTGGAGTAAATTCACTAGCAAGTTGAAGCGGGATAGTTTCTTTTTCAACAACTACTTGAACAACACTATCACAGCCAGGGAAACGCTTATTTGGTAAATAAATATTGTTAGCAAGTCCTTGCATCATCGCTCTTCTTGCGGTACCCCCAGTACCACTCGTTAAATAATAGCCAGGTTCATTTTTGTCATATCCATACCAAAGCGCAATCGCATAATCAACCGAATAAGTAATATTCCAATGATCTGGAGTGGCATAAGCCGGCCAACCAATTTGACTAGCAATTTCTGCAGTTGTATTCGTAGTACCCGTTTTCGCTGCAATATCACTGCC
>CANQXM010000070.1 GCA_947627835.1 uncultured Bacilli bacterium
AGAAATTTGATTTTTATTTGTATCGAAATGTAGATAAATTAATACATTTATGTTAAAATTTGTCTAAGAATGAAAAAGGCCACACAATGTGACCTATGGGTTCAGTAAAACTTTATTTGAACTCGTAATGTAAAAATAAGGCTTTTTACAAAATTATCTTATTTCAAAAAAGGGAGGATGTCAAGTATGGAATCAAAAATTTTGTTGGGACTAGATATAGGAACGAATTCTGTCGGGTGGTGTTTAACCGATGAAAAGAATAAAATTATTAAAAGAAACGGAAAATCGCTATGGGGTGTACGGCTGTTTGAACAAATAGATGATAGTAAATCAAGCCCTGCAGCTACCCGACGTGGCTATCGTTGTGCTCGCAGAAGATTAAGAAGAAGAAAACAAAGATTAAATTTGTTACAAGATCTTTTTGCTGATGCAGTGAAAGAAGTGGATCCTACTTTCTTTCAACGATTAGATGAATCTTTTTATCTCCCGGAAGATCGAAAAATTGCTTTTGATTATACCCTTTTTAATGATCGAAATTTTAAAGATTCCGATTACTATAAATTATATCCTACTATTTATCATTTAAGAAAACACCTTTTAGAATCAAAGGAAAAGGAAGATATTCGTTTTATTTATTTAGCTTTGCATCATATGATTAAATATCGAGGCAATTTTTTATTTGATTTTGATGGATTTAAACCAATGGATGAAAATGAAGCAAAATCCTTATTTGAAGAACTCAATATAAAATTGGAATCATTGGAAATTAAAAAGGTTTCTTTTAGTGACGAAATATTTAAAAAATTATGTGAAATTAATGGGAAACCACATCCGACAATTTCTTATTTAAAAGAGAATTTCAATGAAATTTTAAATCCGGATAAAGAAAAAGATTTAAAAAATATTTTTATTCCTTTTATGGTTGGTTCACAAATCAATTTATCCAAAGAAAATATTGATGCTGGTGATACCGGTGTAAGCCTAAAAATCTGTGCAGATGACGAAAATATTGTTGATAATTTAATGATTTTATCCGGTATGAATCCGGATAAGGAGGATTATATTAATGCTTTAATCCTTTGTACCAAAATATATCAATTCTTTTTACTTGGTCGTTTGCTTGGAAAACAGTCGTATATTTCTAATGCCATGGTGGAGAAATATAATGAGCATCATAATGATTTAAAAAAGTTACAAAAATATGTCAAAGAAAACTTACCTGAAAAATATGATGAAATTTTTAGAGATAAGGGAGATGTAAATTATTCCCATTATATTGGCTCCTATAATTCTAATGGTGAAAAGAAACGTTTTGCTCACGTGAAACAAGAAGAATTTTATAAGTATTTAATAACAGTATTAAACTTAAATAATGGAAATGTTGTAAATGAAAATCCCATTTTAAAAGAAATAAAAGAAAAAATAGATGCAAAAAGTTATCTTGATAGACAAAATTCGCCGAGTAATGGTGTATTTCCATATCAATTGAATCTCATGGAAATGGAAAAAATTTTGGAAAATCAAAGTAAATATTATCCCTTTTTACTGGAAAAAGATGAAGATAATGTAACCACAAAAGAGAAAATAATTTCTTTATTAACTTTTCATATTCCATATTATGTCGGTCCATTGGTATCACCGAAAGAAAATGATGATCGAACCAAATTTTCATGGGTAAAAAGAACGGAAGAAAAAATCTATCCATGGAATTTTGAAAAAGTGGTTAATTTGGATGAATCAGCGGAAGCATTTATTAAACGAATGTTAAATCATTGTACTTATTTGCCTTCTTGCTATTGTTTACCGGTTAATTCTATTATTTTTTCTTATTATAATGTTTTATCATATCTCAATAAAATGAATTGCAATGGAGAAATTTTGAATCAAAAAGATAAAGAAGATATCATTCGTGAAGTCTTTGCTAAAAATAGAAAAGTAACCAAAAAGAATCTAAAAGAATATTTTAAAACGAAATATCAAGTAGACGATTCCTTAATTAATTTGACTTCTTCCAATGAAAAAAAATTAGAGGAATTGAATTGTTCATTGGCATCATATTATGATTTTAAATCTATTTTTGGGAAAGAATATGTATTGGAACATATTGATGAGATTGAAAATATCATCAAAGATATTGTTATCTTTGAAGATAAAAACATTTTAGAAAAACGATTGAAAACAATTTATCAAATTGAAGATGAAACAATCATAAAAAAAATTAAAGGTCTAACATATAAAAAATATTCCAGTCTTTCAAAAGAATTATTAATGAATATTTACTCCGAAAACGAAAATAATGAATCTTCGGATTGTGTTTTATCCATTATGGAGAAAACAAATCAAAATCTTCAAGAAATTTTGTTTAATGAAGAATATAATTTTCAAGAAGCAATTAAAAAATATAATTTGGAGCATTCTCCATTACAAATGGATCAAAAGATTGAAGAATATGTTGATGATTTATATGTTTCTCCCAGTATGAAACGACCGATTATTCAAGCTTATCGAATCATTGAAGAATTAGAACAAATCATGAAGCGTCCCATTGACGAATATTATGTCGAATGCACAAGAACGAATCGAGCCCAAAAAGGAGGAAAGGGTAGAACGATTTCGCGTTATGAAAAAATGCAAGAAATGTATGAAAATGCTTTGCAGATGACGAAAGATAGTTATTTAGAAGAAATGAAAAAGCAGTTGAAAGAAATTAAACCGGATCAATTGCAAAGCGATAAATATTATCTTTACTTTACACAATTAGGCAGAGATATGTATACAGGTAAACCGATTTCAGTTAACGATCTTATGACACAATATGATATTGACCACATCATTCCTCAATCTATAATTAAAGATGATTCTTTAGAAAATCGCGTTTTGGTATTGAAATCGATCAATAATAATAAGAGTGATCAGTATCCTATTCCAAGATCTTTGTTATTTGAAGGTGCGGAGCAGTTTTATAAACATTTATTTGATTTAAAATTAATCGGCGAAAAGAAATATAATAATCTAATTCGAAAGAGTGAATTATCTCCGAATGAATTAGCGAGTTTTGTCAATCGTCAGTTGGTTTATACAAGTCAATCCGTGAAGGGATTAATAAAAGCTATTCAACATTTTAAAGAAACAGATACGTTTAAACCTAAAATTATTTATTCAAAAGGAGAAAATGTTTCTGATTTCAGAAAGAAATTCGATATTGTAAAGTCAAGAACCGCGAATAATTTTCATCATGCACATGACGCCTATTTGAATATTATTGTAGGACGCGCGATAAATTCTTATTTTGAGCCTTGGGGACAGAATGCTCATACAATTCATTGGATGCACGAACAAGGATTAAGCACAAATCCTATGAATGCTTTCTTTAATAATAAGCGCAATACAAAAAAGCCACTGATGGATGGTGATATTGTAATATGGGATTATGATAAATCAATACAAGAAGTAAAAAATACCATTTTTCATCAGTTTGATATTATGGTTACTACAAGATCGTATATTAAGTCAAATATTCTGGAAAAAGTTACTATTTATTCTAAAGGAAAGGGCAATATTCCTGTAAAAACCAAAAATTCTGTTTTGATTGATACGGAAAAATATGGGGGACTGAAAGAATATGCTTTTGGATCCTATTGCTTGTTAGAAGATAATAAAGGAAAAACAATCATAAAAGCAATACCGACGATATATCAAGATAGAGTGGAAGAGTATTTAGATTCAGAATACGGAGAAAATAAGTATAAAATTTTATTACCGGAATTAAAAATAAATACCATTATAAAATCCAATAAAAGAAAATTTTGTATAACGGGAAAAACTACTGGTAGTTATTATTTAAAAAATCTCAATGAACGTATCTTCCCCGAAAATCAAATTACAATAATCCATAAATTGGAGAAATTCAGTGAAATCGTAAAAAGGAAGAAAATTCAGATTAAAGGTAATGAAACCGATGAAGAAATTGCACGATATTTTACTCTTGATGATAATGGAAATTTGGTTATTTCACCTGCCGCAAATGAAAGAACACACGCTATAGTTTTAACTAATGAAGAAATTAAATCTTTTTATGATAGTTATATTAATATGTTAGAAAAAGAAATTTTTAGTTTTTCTATTATTAATACATTAGCAAAATCATTAAAAGAAAAAAGAGAAAAATTTTTTAGTTTATCTATTTTTGGAAAATGCTATGTTTTATTAGAATTATTAACGCTTTTAAAATGTAACGAAAGAGGAACAAGTGATTTAACATTCTTAGATTTATCGAAAAATAGTGGAACTCTAACCATGTCTTCTACACTTACAAATTGCAAAATTATTGCAGAATCAATTACAGGATATTATACAAAGGTATTAAAAGAAATTAAATAATGTCGTTTCGAACCATTGTAATCAAAAATCGTTGTAAATTGGAATATTCTTTAAATTACTTAGTTTGCCGTGGCGAAGAAGAAAAAAGAATATTAATTGATGAAATAGAGTTTTTGATTATTCAAAATACAAGTGTTTCTTTAACTTGTGCTCTTTTATCGGCTTTGATTGATAAAAAAGTGAAAGTTATTTTCTGTGATTCCTATGCTAATCCGCAATTTGAATTGACACCCTATTATAATAATTACAGTACTTATAAAAAAATTATATCTCAAGTATCGTTTGATACTTATACTAAGAAAAAATTATGGTCACGCATTATTTATGAAAAAATATATAATCAATCCCGAGTATTGAGCTTTGTAAATAAAGAAGCAGCGGAAAAGCTAAAAAATTATCTTTTAGAAATAGAAGATGATGATATTTCCAATCGGGAAGGTCATGCTGCAAAAGTGTATTTTAATGCACTTTTCGGAAATTCTTTTTCTCGAGGAGATATTGCAAATCCAATAAATAAATATCTTAATTATGGCTATTCTATTCTTGTTTCTGCCATAAATCGTGAAATTAAATTATTGGGTTATTTAACTGAAATCGGAATACATCATATCGGTGAGACAAATCCATTTAATTTAACTTATGATTTTGTGGAACCTCTGCGTCCTCTTGTGGACAATTTGATCGTAAAAAATTTAGTCAATGAAAATACATATAAAAATACTTTTATTCAGCTTTTATCAAGTAAGGTTTTTTATAGGCAAAACCAAATGTTCCTTGAAAACGCACTACATTTATATGTTCAATCTTTATTTTCAGCATTAGTTAAAAAAAATTATGAGGATGCTCAATTTATAGAATATGAGTTATAGATTTATGCGAATGATTTTATTTTTCGATTTACCTGTTGAAAAAAGCGAACAGCAAAAAGCATATAGAAATTTTGTGAAAAACATTAAGAAAAATGGGTTTTATATGCTCCAAAAATCGGTATATGTAAAGATGGGAATTGATATGCAGGTTGTAGACTCGACGATTGCAAAAGTAAAAAAAATCTGCCCAAAAGAAGGAGATATTTCCATATTAACCATTACGGAAAAGCAATTTGCTGGTATTGAACTTATTTTAGGAAATAAAGTTACCGATGTTATAAATGGGGATGAAAGAATTATTGAATTATGAAACTATTGAAAATTAAAAATATTCATAAAGATTTTTTTATTGAAACAGGACAAGTATACAACATCAATATTGAAAATTTATCGTATTATCATCAACTTGTTTATTCTGTTTTATATAATGATGGTTCATGTTTTAGTTATAGTGAAAATTATGAAGAAAAAGATTTATCAAAATACGCTTTAATCATTATTGATCCTTTAAATATAGATCCAAATAATAAGAAAATTTTAAATGGTCTTTATAAAAAGATTCAATTACAATTCTTTTCAGAAGAAGACAGACGAAATTTAGAAGACATAAATTCTCAAGTACTTAATGTTTTGAACCAAATTTCACTAAATATGAATCTAGCAATGGATTATGATACCGATTTAGATATCGTTAAGATATTAAATCTTTATAAATTTTGCTTTCAAAATGATACAAAAAATTATTTAGAAAAATTTGTTGTATTTATCAAAGCAAATTTAGAAGTATTTCCGTATTCTTTTATAATCTCTTTTAACCTTTTATCTTTATTAACAAAAAATGAAATTGAAATATTAAAAAAAGAATTAGAATATTCTAACTTATCGCTTATAAATATTCAATTGATACAAAAAATAGATAAAAATATTGTTGAAACTATCACTATCGATGATGACTTATGTGAATTTTAATGCTATACTTTTATTACCTTATTGGTAAAGGCAGGTATGTCTAAATTATTTTTGGGCCAGAGATTTACACTTTAGGTTAAAAATAGAACTTAAAGTTTGAAATTTGAGGTTTGAGAGTAATGTAAAATAAGGTTATGC
>CANQXM010000071.1 GCA_947627835.1 uncultured Bacilli bacterium
ATTACAAAGCCCCGTAATTTCAAGTAAAAAACAAAAATGAGCCAGCTTTCGCTGACTCTTCAGGGGGTTTTGGTTGATTCATTCTCACAAGTATCGTAAGAATGAACTTGAGCATGATGTTTATATCATGCTATACCAATAATATAATGAAGAAATTGTTTTGTCAATTGATAATCAACAATTAATTTGTAAAATCAATTTTATTTGTCAAATCACGATAATAAGCAGATTGAAAATAATCCCCACTTTTTAAATAATCAATAACGTCATTTTTAGCTTGCAATAAAATTTTATAATCGCGCTTTAAATCAGCCATTTTAAAGGACATATCCCCACTTTGTTCAACTCCAAATAAATCTCCCTGTCCTCGCAATTCAAAATCTTTTTCACTAATATAAAAGCCATCATTACTTTCTTCCAGTACCTTTAATCGCTCCACTTCTTGATTACTAATTAAAATACAGGTACTCTGTAAATTATTTCTTCCAACTCTTCCACGCAACTGATGAAGTGTTGCAAGTCCAAATCGTTCAGCATTAAAAATAACAATCATCGTGGCATTAGGAACATCAACTCCCACTTCAATTACCGTGGTAGAAATGAGAATTTGAATCTCACCTTTTTCAAAAGACTTCATTACTTGATCTTTTTCTGAAGCTTTCATTTTCCCATGCAACACGCCCACATTTACCTTATCCCGAAAAGCAAGTTCAAACTTCTCTTTAAGAAAATGAACATCCTTTAAATCATCCATTTCGGATTCTTCAATCATTGGAGCAACCACATATATCTGATGCCCTAATTGAAATTCATGATAGATTGCTTGCAAGATTTCCTTAACATCTGCTTCCTTTTTTATAAGCGTTCGAACAGGTTTTCTTCCTTGTGGTTTCGTTGCAATCATACTGGTATCCATATCTCCATAAATCGTTAAAGCATACGTCCGAGGAATCGGTGTAGCACTTAAATATAGTACATCCGAACGATACCCTTTATTTTGCAAATTCTTCCGCTGATTAACTCCAAAACGATGTTGCTCATCGGTAACAACAAGTCCTAAATTGGCAAAGACAACTTGATCATTTAAAAGCGCATGTGTTCCAATCACAATATCGACTTCCTGATTGCTTAAATCCGAAAACACTTTCTTTTTTTCACTAGCCTTCATACTTCCTACAAGTAATTCAATCCGTACAGGATACTGATCAAAAAACTTCTTGCAAGATTGATAATGCTGGGTTGCTAAAATTTCAGTAGGAGCCATCAATACACTTTGATAACCAGATAAAACATTTGCATACATTAAAATAAAAGCAACAATAGTTTTCCCACTTCCCACATCTCCAAGAAGCAAGCGGTTCATCCGTTTTTCACTTTTTAAATCTTGAAGTCCATCGGCTAGTGCCTGTTTTTGATCTTTCGTAAGTTCAAAGGGAAGACTCAAAACAAAATCATTTACCTTTTCATCCGAAATCACATGAGGAAGACCGATCGCCTTTGTTTCCTTTTCCTTCAAATACATAATTTTAAACATAAATTCAAAAAGTTCTTCATAAATGAAACGCACCTTCGCCCGTTTGACATCTTCTGCACACTTTGGAAAATGAATGGCCCCAAAAGCTTCTGTTTGAGAAATAAAATGATAGCGTTTTTCAATTTCAAAAGGAATTTTCACATCCAAATCCATTGGAAGTTTCATAACCTCTTGTAACCACTTTTCAAAATTAGCATTTTTAAGTCCTCGTACCAAATGATAAACCGGTTTAATCTGTAAAGAAGTAATCGCTTTTAACTTAATATCACTCGCTAAAAAAGTATTTTTTTTCTCATCATACCTGCCAATGATTGTAATCTTTTTTCCGACTTCAATATGAGGTTTCATAAAAGCCCGATTAAAAATAGAAACTTGAAAAACTTTGTTAAGCGCAGAAACCCGAAAACGAAGCGTATTAAAATTTCGTCGAATATAAGAGACTACCGGTTCACTTTCAACAAGAACATTAACCGTTTGTATAAACTCCCCACTCAAAGTTAAAACATCCGTGGGATTAAATACTTCATAACGATATGGATAATAAGTAAGTAAATCTTCCGCCCGATAAATTCCGCATTGATTTAATAGTTTAACGGTCTTCTCACCCAGTCCTTTAATCATTGAAAGTTCCATAGAATCACCATAAAAAAAGTATAGCACAATTATACAATTGTTCGCAACAAAATGGAAGAAAATTCCTCCAAAAATTTTTTCAAAAAAAGTGAAAAAAATGATTGACAAAAAGGACTCTATCGATTAGTATATAAATCACCAATTCACTTATAGAAGGCGAATTGGTGCTAGTATCACACTAGTCAACCCCTTTTTATTCTTTTATGAAGCTGTCTTCAGGGGGCAGCTTCAATTTTTTTTGCACCAAAAAAAGAATTAACTGAAAATGGTTAATTCTTTTTACTAAGTTCTAAATAATACTGATATCGTTCTTTAGCATTTTCTTGATTTATCAAAAGAAGTTTAGAAGCAAAGGAAGGATTTTTGATCTTCAAAGCGCGATAGCGTACTTCATTTTCCAAAAACTCTTCATAATGAGAAAAATCAGGTTCTTTACTATCCAAATACAATCGTTTTTCTAAAGGATTATATCGCATGAGTAAACAATATCCGACGTCGACTGCCCTCTTCTGCTCAGAAAGGCTACAACTCATACCCCCCTTAATACCATGTTCGATACAAGTAGCATAAGCAATAACAATACTTGGTCCAACATGTTCTTGAGCTTCTTTGAATACCTTTAACGTATGCATCATATTCGCCCCTAAACAAATGCTTGCCACATAACAATTTGGATAACTCATAGCAATTCGGAACAAATCTTTCTTTCTACTTTGTTTTCCAGCATCAGCAAATTCTGCTACTTGTCCGACATGACTAGACTTACTCATTTGTCCGCCCGTATTAGAATAAACTTCGGTATCCAAAACTAAAATTTTAATATTTTCATTGCTCGAAAGAACATGATCAATTCCTCCAAATCCAATGTCATAAGCCCATCCATCTCCACCAATCGCCCACACAGTTCTAGCAGGAACATAACAAAGCAATTCTTGTAATTCTTTTGGAATGGTTAGACTCTCCAAATCTTTCTGAATGCGTGAAGTAATTTTAAAATCATGAAAATTTTCTTGAAATTCAGTATATAACTTTCTTACCTTTTCATCCACCGCATCCTTGCTAGCTTCCATAACTTCTAAAATGCGATGTCGCCCTTTTTCAAATGACAAATGCATTCCATAAGCAAATTCTGCATTATCCTCAAATAGAGAATTCGCCCAAGGGACCGTGTAAACCGTTGATGGCGCACTACCACCATAAATGCTTGAACAACCCGTCGCATTCGAAAGCACCAATTGATCTTGATAAAGTTGCGTCAAAAGTTTGATATAAGCCGTTTCACCGCATCCGGCACAAGCTCCTGAAAACTCAAATCTTGGTTTTCGAAATTGACTATTCTTAATGGTATAAAGGGGTTCCACTTCTGGATTTTCATATTCTTCAAAATAATAATCGGCTTCTTTTTGCTTTTGCTCATCAAAACTTCCAAAAGAAAGCGCCTTAACGCCATCCTTTCCGGGACACACGAAAGCACACAATCCACAACCGGTACAATCTGCTTCACTCACACTAATTAAATAATGCTTATTCGTGCCAACCGCCATAGGTCCGACATCTTCGTCGACTAAAAAAGGTCGAATTACAGCATGAGGACAGACAAAAGAACACATACCACATTGAATACAATGTTCCCGGTTCCACTTAACTACCCGAGAAGAAACATTTCTTTTTTCCAGTTTGCTAAGTCCTCCTGGGAATGTACCATCCTTAATTTCTTGAAGTTTAGAAACCGGAAGTTCTCCACCCATTCGATGTTCAATCATATCAAAAATCGTCACCGGTTTTAAATTTTCTTTACCCGTTTGATTGGTTAAAAATACTTGTTTGACATACCGAGAAGCATCCGAAATGGCATCAAGATTGTGTTGAACCACTTCTTCCCCCTTTGTTCGGAATTCTTTTTGAATGCTATCTCCAACAAGCGAAACGGCATTTTTAACACCTAGATGAGACAAAATAATAACTTCCATAATCTTGCTAATTTTGCCATTTAACTGATGTTCCAAAGCCAACTTAGAAGCATCAATACACAAAAGTCGAATCTTCTTGCTTTTGATAATCTCTAGATCCTGATGCGTAAATCGTTCACACAAAGATACTTCATCATCCGTATTTACAAGTAAAACAGCTTCATCTTTAATATCGGTAAGAAGTGAAAATTTATCAAAATATTCGGGTTTTGTAACCACCACAACATCCGGATTGGTTACATAAAAAGGAGCACGAATTTCTTCCTGGCTAATTCGTAAATGACTAACCGTCACTCCACCACTTTTCTTCGAATCATATTCAAAATATCCCTCGACATACTTTCCTTCATGATCCCCCAAAATATGTAATAAATCTTTACTTGCAGAAACCATTCCATCCGAACCAAAACCAAAGATTTTTACTTCTAAGGCATTGAGTGGAATTTTATAAGATTCATCCACTTCTAAACTGGTATGTGTAACATCATCCAAAATACCAATTGTAAAATCATTTTTAGGACTGGATTCTAACATATCATAAACACTTTTTATTTGAGCTGGAGTCGTATTTTTACTAGATAATCCGTATCTACCACCCACTACTTGAATACTAGAATCTTTTAAAGTGGCACAAACATCTAAATAAAGAGGTTCTCCAACACTTCCGTGTTCCTTCGTTCGATCAAGAACTGCAATCTTTTCCACTGTTTTTGGTAACACATCCAAAAGATACTTAGAAGAAAAAGGTCGGTACAAAAGAACTTCTACAAGGCCAATTTTTCTTCCCTTTTTTTGCTCTTCTTGAATAACCAAACGAATGGTGTCACAAACACTTCCCATCGCCACAATAACATCGGTAGCATCTGGTGATCCATAATACATAAATGGTGCATAATTCGTATGAGAAAGTCGATTAATCTCATCCATATAAGAACGAACAACATCACAAACTTTCTCATAATCTCCATTCTTAGCTTCCATGCTTTGAAAGAAAATGTCCTCATTTTCCGCCATTCCTCTTTGAATAGAACTTCCAACATTTAGTGAACGACGTTTAAACTCCTTAACACTTTCCCATGGTACTAACTTTAATAAATCTTCATTAGAAAGGACTTCAATGGTACTAAGTTCATGACTCGTACGAAATCCATCAAAAAAATGAAGAAATGGAAGACTACACTTCATCGCTGCCAAGTGAGCGACAGAAGCCATGTGATAAGCAGATTGAACGCTCGAAGAAGAAAGCATGCAAAAACCAGTAGAGCGAGTTGCATAAACATCGCTATGATCTCCAAAAATAGAAAGCGCATGCGTTGCAATAGTTCGACTAGCAACATGAATCACTCCAGGTAGCATTTCTCCAGCCATCTTATACATATTCGGAATCATCAAAAGAAGTCCCTGACTAGCTGTAAACGTTGTAGCTAAACTTCCCGTTAAAAGAGCCCCATGCATGGCTCCTGCTGCTCCCGCTTCACTTTGCATTTCCACAAGTTTTACTTGATCATGATACAAATTATAAGCATGTTCGCTAGCCATCTCATCAACTCGACTTGCCATTGGACTAGATGGTGTAATGGGATAAATACTAGCGACTTCACTAAATAAATAAGCGACTTCCGCAACGGCTTTATTCCCATCCAAAATTTTTTTCATAACGATTTCACTTCCTCATATAAACTTAATGCTCGCAATATCACTGCATCCATATCATAATACTTATACTCTGCAAGTCTTCCACACAAAATCAAATTAGGATATTGTTTTGCATGATCGGCATACTTCTCATAAAGTTTTCGATTTTCATCATTAATAATTGCATAATAAGGAATTGATGCTTCATCTTGATAATCATAATTTTTAGGATATTCCTTTAAAATAACCGTCTTCTTTTGAGGATAAACCGGTTGAAAATACTTAAACTCTGTAATTCTAGTAAACGCTTCTTCATTCGGATAATTAATAACCGCATTGGGTTGATAATAATTCATATCCAAACATTCAAATTGCAAAGATAAAGAGCGATAGGGTAAAGGTCCATAACAATAATCAAATAAGGCATCCACATTTGATTATTGTTA
>CANQXM010000072.1 GCA_947627835.1 uncultured Bacilli bacterium
TTAAATTTGAAATAGATGATAGGAAAACAAGAAAAAAGGAAGAAAACTTTATTGTGTCATTTGACCAAGAAAACGTGGTTCAGCCATATTGCAGTAGAAGTACCAGGCGAAGGAACTTCAAATGAGTGGTTAGAACCTGTAAGTGATGAAGAATATAATCAATTAGATAATTAGAAAAAATATTGGCAAACAAATGTTTGTGCTATATAATGCTTTATGAAAGAGGGTTTGAGTATGAAAAATGAAATTATATTATTTGAAAATCAAAATGTTAAACTAGAAGTCAATATTAAGGATGAAACGGTATGGTTATCTTTAGATCAAATAGCTGAATTGTTTGATAGAGATAAATCTGTTATTTCTAGACATATCAAAAAGGCTTTGGAAGAAGAGCTAGACAATGCAGTTGTTGCAAAATTTGCAACAACTGCAAGAGATGGAAAAATTTATCAAGTAGATTACTATAACCTTGATATGATTATAAGTGTTGGTTATCGTGTTAAATCTAAAAATGGTATTGTTTTTAGAAAGTGGGCTACAAATGTATTAAAAGACTATATGCTCAAAGGTTATGCTGTTAATCAAAAGAGATTAGAATATCTTGAAAAAACAGTTAAGTTAATAGATATTGCTGGAAGAATAGATACTGAATTAAAAGGAACAGAAGCTCAAGAAATCATTAAAGTAATAAACAATTATTCAAATGCTTTAAATTTACTTGATGATTATGATCATAAAAAAATTACTAAACCAAAAGGAACTGAAAGCAATAAAAAAATTACTTATGAAGATTGTAAAAATATAATTAGTCAATTAAAATTTGGAAATGATAGTGATTTATTTGCTCTTGAAAGAGATGAAGGGTTAAAATCTATAATAGGTAATATCTATCAATCATTTGATGGAAAAGATTTATATCCTACTATTCAAGAAAAAGCAGCTAATTTCTTATATCTAATAACTAAAAATCATACTTTTATCGATGGAAACAAAAGAATAGCTGCAACATTATTTATATATTTCTTAAAATTTTATAATATTTTATATAATGAACAAGGCCAAGTAATGGATAACAATACGCTCGTTGCAATTACTTTACTCATTGCACAATCTAACCCTAAAGAAAAAAATATCTTAATTGACTTAATAATGAACTTCTTAGTTTCAAAATAGATTTGACAAAATACTGATCTCTTACAGGAAAGAAAGAAAAGAAGTACAAAAGGACTCTTGGTTCAGCCACATAGCAACAGAAGTACTAGGAGAAGGAACTTCAAATAAATGGTTAGAGCCAGTAAGTGATGAAGAATACAATCAATTAGATAATTAGAAAATTTATAAAGCAAATGATTTTAAAAAAAGTTATTATCAAACAATTGCCCAGACTATATAATAATGTTATCCAGGAGGTCAAAAATGCAAGAAAGTAATATTATTTTATATGAAACAGAAGATGGAAAAATAAATATAGATGTAATTTTAAGAGATGAAACAATCTGGCTTACTCAAAAAAGCATGGCTGAATTATTTGATTGTTCTAAAGATAATATAGGATTACATTTAAAAAATATATTTTTAGATAAAGAATTGGACAAAAATGCAACTACCGAGATTTTCTCGGTAGTTCAAAAAGAAGGCAATCGTGATGTAAAAAGAAATGTAGAATTCTATAATTTGGACGCTATAATTGCTGTAGGTTATCGAGTAAACTCTAAAAAAGCAACACAATTTAGAATATGGGCTACTAATGTTTTAAAAGATTATATTATTAAAGGTTTTAAAATAGATGTAGAAAGAATGAAAAATGGGTCAAAATTTGGTAAAGACTATTATGATGAATTACTTGAAACAATTAAAGAAATTCGTTTAAGTGAACGAAGACTTTATCAAAAAATTACCGATCTATTTGAAAGTACGAGTATTGATTATAATAAAGATTCTGAAGAAGCATACACATTTTTTAAAATTGTTCAAAATAAACTCCATTATGCTATATCTGGTCATACTGCAGCAGAACTTATATACGAAAGAGTTGATGCAAATAAAGAACATCTTGGACTTACTAATTGGAAACATTCTCCAAATGGCAAAATTATGAAATATGATATAAGTGTCGCTAAAAATTATTTAAACGATCAAGAAATAAAGAAGTTAGAAAGTTTGACAACTTTATTTTTAGATTATGCCGAAGACATGGCAAACGAACATAATTTGATGACAATGCAAAAATGGATTGATGCAACAGATGATTTGTTAAAATTTCGAAAAAAGAAAATTTTATCAAATTCTGGGAATATTTCTCATAAACAGGCTTTAGATAAAGCAAATGAAGAATATGAAAAATTTAGAATAAAACAAGATAAAAATTATATATCATCAATGGATGAATTATATGAAAAATATTTAAAAGAAAATAAAAAATAGATTTGACAAAATACTTGCCTCTTATCAAGAACGGAATCAACCAGTAAGTAAATTAAAACTTGGAGATATTGTAGTAATATAAATGGAAACTTTTTGAAAAAGTTATAGATAAAGCTAAAAAATCTTGCAAGAATAGCAATATATTTGTTCATGACCATTTTGACAACGTCAGGAAAATGGTATATATAGGTTTAGATGCCTAAAGGTTCTACAAAAACAATTAATAAAAATTCTAGTTGGGGTAATAAATTTATTGATGAATTAGCGATAGAACTTAAATTGACATTTCCAAATATTAAAGGTTTCTTTGTACGAAATTTAAAAAATATGAAAAAATATTATATTGAATGCTCTAAAAGTGAAAAAGTGCAGAAATCGTCTGCACAAATTCTTTGGTCACATAATATGCCCATTTTAGACAAGATTGAAGATAATATTCAAAGAGTTTGGTATATGGAACAAACATTAATTAATGGTTGAAGTTAGTTCATATGAATTATCAGAATATTTACCGCCTGAAATTTTAAAAGAATTACCAACGCCTAAGAAAAGGCTTAAAAATTTAGAAAAGAAAAAGAAATTTATGGAAAATATTAAATAATAAATTTGACAAAATACTAGGTACCTTTCAAGAATGTTAAAAAAAGTACAAAAATTATTTCTAAGAGATATTGCAGTAATACAACAAAATGTTCAAATTATATAACAATCTTATCAAGGAGAGTTTGTATGAATCAAAATAAATTAGAAACAATTGTAGAGTTATTTGAAGACAAGGAAATAAGAAGTATTTGGGATAGTGAAAAAGAAGTTTAACTAATGACGAAGAAAGTGAACTTCCGACAATTTGTCGGAGTTTGAAATTCAAAGCAAAAGATGGGAAATTGCAACGATAGAGCAAAATAAAGCGATTGCTAAAATGGGTGGTAACGCTTCTAAAGTGGCAAAGGAGAACTTAGAACAAAAGCTTGGTAAATCTCTAATCAGTAATAAAAATAATCTGAACTATCAATATATAGATGAAAAAGAAAAATTGGAAAAGAAAAAATAGATTTGATAATGAGTAGCAAGTTTACCAAATAGTAAATATCATTTAAATAATGTTAGCAACTAAAATAAAAGATTTTAAAATTACTATATAGTACTAAAAAAGACAATTCTAAAATGAATTGAATTGTCTTTGCTAATGCCGATTTTGTAAAATTTTCTTTTCTAAAAATTGAACAAATTCATAAAGTAAAAAAGATATAATAATTAAAAGCAAAATGCCACTCATAACAAGATTTAAATTAAAAACTTGCGTTCCATAAATAATAAGATAGCCGATTCCTTTCTTACTTACCAAAAACTCGCCCATAATCACTCCGATTAAAGTCATTGAAATATTTAATTTCAAAGAAGAAATAATGGTATTTTTGGAACCAGGAATAACCAGATACCAAAGTGTTTGAATTTTTGTCGCACGAAATGATTTCATCAGTTTTAACTTATCTTCATCCGTTGCTAGAAAACCATTATAAATCGTCAAAATACTAATGATAAGATTAATAAGCAGAGCCATCACAATAATGGATTTAACATTCGCACCAGTCCAAATAATAATCATGGGACCCAGTGCAACCTTAGGAAGACTATTTAACATCGTCAAAAATGGATCAACAATCTTTGCTAAAAATGGAAATTCATAAAGAAGTATAGCAATTCCAAACCCAAGAATAATACCAAGGGCAAAGGCTGCAATCGTTTCATAAAAAGTAGTCCAAATATGCATGAAAAGATTTCCGTGGTAACACAAATCAATGAAAGTTTTCCAAATTTGACTCGGACTTGAAAAAATAAATGGATTAATGATTTTTTCTCTTGCACAAAATTCCCATAGAAAGAAAAAACATAATACGATCAAAACCTGCAAAAAGAAGACGAAAATTTTTTCTTTTCTTTGTTTCCATAAAAACGTCTTTTGCTCTTTAGACATGAGAATCAATCTCCTTCCAAAGTAAATCGTAATAAAATGCAAACTCTTGCGCTTTTCGATTTTCCATTGGAGTCCCTCGTTTGCTAAACGAAATACAATGAACATTTTTTAACACGCAAGGACGCTTTGAAAAAACGAGCACACGATCCGAAAGAGAAATGGCCTCAGCAATATCATGGGTAATCATCACTGCCGTTTTCTTTTCCTTTTTAATAATGTTATAAACATCTTCACTGACTTTTAACCGCGATTGATAATCAAGAGCTGAAAACGGTTCATCCAATAATAAAATGTCTGGCTTTAAAGCAAGGGTTCGAATAAGAGCAAGTCGCTGTTTCATTCCTCCAGAAAGTTCACTTGGATACTTCGCTTGAAAATCAGAAAGTCCATAAGCTTTCAATAAGTGTTGCACATACTCCTCATTTTCCTTTGTCATTTGATGCGTGATTTTAAGACCAATCATTGCATTATCATAAATGGATAACCAAGGAAATAATGCGTCTGACTGAAGCATGTAACCAATTGTCTTCCCATCTTTCATGCAGATCTTTCCGCCACTTTCTTTTTCAAGTCCAACCAAAATACTAAAAAGAGTGCTTTTTCCACAACCAGATGGACCAATAATAGAAACAAACTCCCCATCAGCAATGGAAAAAGACACATCCGAAATTGCTTCAATCTCTCCTTCTTTGGTATGGTAAGTTTTCTTTAGATGCTCAATATCTAAAATGCTATTCATGATAAATATTTTGAACTAACTTATCATAAGGAACATAATCTTTAAGAAGACCAGCTTCAATCATCATATCTTCTAAGTTTTTATAAATTTCTTCACTAATAAAAGGATTCATAAGCCAACTATCTGCATCTTTATAACGTTTTATAATGGTTTTTAAATCATTAATAGAAGAATCCGGAAATTGTGGCAAGATAACCTTGGCAATTTCTTCTTCACTATGTTCAAATGTATAAGAAATTCCCTTATCAAGTGCTCTTGTAAATTTTTCTAGTACATCCAAATGATCTTTCAAGTAACTTACTTTTGTATAGAATGCCGTATATGGAACACTCCCAGCTTTTTCTCCAATACTCGCAAGTACATTTCCAAAACCTTCTCGTTCAAGTTTCGTAGCATTTGGTTCAAATAGATTTACATACTCGCCCATCCCCGCAATAAAACTACCAGATAGTGCTGCAAATTCTACCGAATAATTTTTCTTGACTTCATCCGGGTTAATACCAACATTTTTGAGTGCGGTTAAAAAATTTAAAGCAGGCATTCCCCCAAGTCGTCCTACCAAAACTTCTTTTCCTTTTAAATCATCCCAATCAAAGCTTTCTCCATCTCTTCCAAGTAAGAATTGACCATCACGTTTCGTAAGACCAGCAAAAGTAACTAAATAATCTTCCTCTTGTCCTTCATATACATAAATGGCACTTTCTGGACCCGCAAATCCAATCTGTACATCTCCAGATAATACCGAAGCAGCAACCTTATCAGCTCCACTCGTTAAAATCAGTTCCACATCGAGGCCTTCCTCTTTAAAATATCCATTTTCCATTGCAACATAAAGGGGAGCATAAAAAGCACTATGAGTCACCTCACTTAAACGAACATGCACAAAACTATCCTGTGATTGATCCCGATTTTTCCATAAATAATAACCCAAAAACACAAAGACAATAATAATTACACCAATCCCAATTTCAATAATTTTCGTTTTCAAAATAATT
>CANQXM010000073.1 GCA_947627835.1 uncultured Bacilli bacterium
TTTCCATTTTTGCTTTATTCTATCAGAAATAATATCGGTGAATACCTGTTTATAATCTTGAATATCACCATCATTTGGTTTTGGACAAATAAATACTGCAAATGGTAATTTACCTTTTTTCTTTTTATCTTTATTATCCTTTGCCTTTTCCAGAGTATTCACCTACCTTTCTATCTTTAAATTATATTGCTTTAATCTTTGTCCTTATTACAAAAAGCAGTTCCACTGGAACTGCTTTTCGCTATTAAAACTTTTCATATGTTGACACATTATTTTCTTTACACCATTTTCTAAACTCTGCCCATTCAGCTTCTCTAAAATCTTTTCTTGAATATTCATCGTAATCCCATTGTTTGTAAAGTTTAAATTTATAAAGCTTTATAAAATCTTCATATTTTTCAGATTGACGCATATTACTATCATAAATATAGCCATTTCGTAAAATAACAGCATGAGCGTAATAGTTTTGTCCATCTTCAAACGGTTCTTCTATGGCTCCCCATATAAGAGTAGAATCTTTTATAATCTTAGCAATTTCTAAAGAGTAATAATAACAATAATGCTGACATTCATCACTTAACAAATCATTGTATAAACCAATGTCATATTTTTTGATTGCTTTCCACTCTTTTTTGCCTAAAGCTCTACCATTCATACTTACAAACTTTTTGATAAACTGTTCCATTCGGAGCGTTCTTATTTGCGACGGTGTTCTCATTTCAACTGTATTAAACTTCATGGTCTTTTTGGTTTCTATTAACTCAAGACAAAATAATAGCAAGCTTACATCAATAAAACCTAAGCCATATATTCTAGGTTTAATGAAAATCAACAATACAGTTCCAATCACACCAAATATAACTACACCTAATATTCTCCGTAATGAAAGTAAAGTAAAAAGTCCACACTGCCATTTATACAGTTTATAAAACAGTTCAGGCTCCGTTGTATAAATTTTGTCATGGTAAAAAGTACGCGTTATAAAGTTTAACATTTTTGCATTCCTCCTAAATATTTATTTTTAGAGTTTATAGATAAATTGCACTTGGCAAAAAATAATGTATCATATTTAATTATACTATATCTCACATAAAATAGCAATTTTTTTATTTTTCTTTAATTTTTGAATCAATATCTTTGCTCAATATATTTCCACTCATTTATCTTAAACTGGCAGATAGTATCAATCAAATATCACATCCACCCGGATAAGAAAAAGTAACCTTTCCATATCTACCTACTACACTACCTGCAAATATAACAGAAGAACGCATTTGTCTCATTAAATCCTCTGGTATCTCATACTCACAAATACCACTTGTATCAATAATCACTTTATTTTTCTTTTTCGTAACACTTCCACCTAACTTTTTTAAAATTTCAAACATCATTTGCGTATCATGTATATTAGGTACATTATACAATGTAGTTATTCCTTGATTTAAAATACTTGCTGCAATAATTGGTAAGGAAGCATTTTTAGAACCTGATATTGTTACTTCTCCTTCTACTTTTTTCCCTCCTTTAATTATGTACTCTGACATTTTCTTACCTTCCTTTCACTTTTATTTGATATATATTATGTTTTCTAATCGTGAAAAGTGAATTTTGAAAGGGACTTCATGTAAAGTATTGCATTTAACTTGAAAAAATCTGTATAATATCATATAATATGTCTATATTAAAACAAGGAGGAAAATAATGAAAAATATAACAGTAAAAAATTTATACCAAAATACTGAAGAATATAAAAATAAAGAAATCACTATTGAAGGTTGGGTAAAAACCGTAAGAGATTCTAAAACATTTGGCTTTATTGAATTAAATGACGGAACATTTTTCAAAAACGTTCAAATTGTTTTCAATGATAAATTAAATAATTTTGAAGAGATTTGCAAACTAACTATTAGTTCATCTATTCATGTAACTGGTCATTTTATCCTAACAGAAAATGCGAAACAACCATTTGAAATACAAGCAACTGCTATTGACATAGAAAGTCTATCTGACAGAGACTATCCTCTTCAAAATAAAAAACATTCTTTTGAATATCTAAGAACCATTGCACACTTACGTCCAAGAGCAAATACTTTTAATGCTGTTTTTCGTGTTAGAAGTGCTTTAGCATATGCAATTCACAAATTCTTTCAAGAAAGAGGTTTTGTCTATGTCAATACACCTATTTTGACAGGAAGTGATGCTGAAGGTGCTGGAGAAATGTTTAATGTCAACTCATTTAATTTACAAGATATTCCTAAAAAAGATAATGGTGAAGTTGATTTTTCTCAAGATTTCTTTGGTAAACCTGCACACCTAACAGTAAGTGGACAATTAAATGCTGAAACTTTTGCACAAAGTTTTTGCAATGTTTATACTTTTGGACCTACTTTCCGTGCTGAAAATTCTAATACCGTAAAACATGCTGCTGAGTTTTGGATGATTGAGCCTGAAATCTGCTTTGCTGATTTAAAAGATGACATGGATTTAGCAGAAGATATGATTAAATATATTTTCCAATATGTGCTAGATAATTGCCCAGAAGAAATGGAATTTTTTAATAAATTTATTGATAATGGATTATTAGAAAGATTACATCATGTAATTTCTTCTGACTTTGTAAGAATTAGTTATACTGATGCTATTAAAGAATTAGAAAAGCATAATGATAATTTTGAATTTAAGGTTTCTTGGGGTGTAGATTTGCAAACTGAACATGAAAGATATTTATGTGAAAGTATTTTTAAAAAGCCAGTTTTTGTTACTGATTATCCAAAAGATATAAAAGCTTTTTATATGAAACAAAATCCAGATGGTAAAACTGTTGCAGCTAGTGATTTATTAGTTCCTGGCATTGGAGAAATTATTGGTGGTAGCCAAAGAGAAGAAAATTACGATAAACTACTAAATCGTATGAAAGAACTAAACATGCCTTTACAAGAATACTCTTGGTATTTAGATTTAAGAAAATATGGAAGTTGTAAACATGCTGGTTTTGGTTTAGGTTTTGAAAGAGCAATTATGTATTTAACTGGTATGCAAAATATTCGTGATGTAATTCCATTTCCTAGAACACCAAAAAATTGTGAATTTTAATAAAAAGAAAGTCGCCACTGAAAATATGTCTTTTCAGTGGCTTTTTTTTAGTATCTCAGAAGTCTGTTGCACTCCTTTTCCACAGCTTTTATGAGTTCTTCGAGCTCAGCTGTCGAAAATGGAAGATTTTTTGCTTCTACTACCTGCCGAGCAAGCCATGGAGCCTGCCCCCTATAATGCATTTCCCATGCAATTGCTTTCGCCCGTATTTGCACATCTTCTTTTACCATGTTGCCATTCCTTTCTACCCAGCTGAAATACTGCTAGGATTTTTTTGCTAAATCTATAGTTACTTATATTTTAACATATTTTACATAATTTCGCAAATTTAAGTCCCATTTTTCCTACTACCCTGCACTATATGTTAAAAATGAAAAATATATTGCTTGAATTTCGAGAAAAATAGAACTTGTTATTAAAAAAATGAGGGATGTTCACGAAAAATAACTTATTTATCGACTTTTCATAAATTCTTTGGCTTCTTCCATAAGTAAAAGAATTCTAAAATCATTTTATGGCACCCTTCCAATGTAAAATTGAACACTTTCCATAAAATGATTTAAGAATTCTTAAACTTACTCCAGTCACACAAATAATTTATTCAAAATAGATAAATAAGTTATTTTCTTCGTGAAAGCGGCACATTTTTTTAAGTTACAAGTTCTTTTTGAACGAAATGAACAAAATATATTTTTCATTTTTAACATATAGTGCAGGGTAGTATGGAAAAAAGGGACTTAAATTTCTTTTCCATAATATGCATCTAATAAAATTTGTTTTAATTCTTCTACTAGTGGCAATCTTGGATTAGCTGTCGTACATTGATCTTCAAAAGCTCTATCTGCAAGCATATCCACTTTTGCTAAAAATTCCTGTTCATCAATTCCAGTCTCTTGTAAAGACTTTGGAATATTCAAATGCTGATTCATATCTTGAATTTTCCTAATCAAACTATTAATTCCCTCTTCTTTACTATTAGCTTGTAGACCTACTTTTTTAGCCAACTCATAATACTTTTCATCTGCAATAAAATATTCATATTTAGGGAAAGACACAAACTTACTTGGCTTTGAACTATTATATCTAATCACATAAGGCAAAATAATAGCATTAATTCTACCATGTGGCAAATGAAATTCAGCTCCAAGTTTATGAGCTAGTGAATGATTAATTCCTAAAAAAGCATTTGTAAATGCCATACCGGCAATAGTACTTGCATTATGCATTTTTTCTCTTGCTAATCTATTTGTTCCATCATCATATGCCATTTCCAAATATTTCATAACAAGTTCCGTTGCTTTTTCTGCCAGACCATCTGTATAATCAGATGCCATATTAGATACATAAGCTTCTATTGCATGTGTTAATACATCCATTCCAGTATCTGCTGTCACAGATTTTGGTAAACTCATTACCAAATCTGGATCTACTATAGCTACATCTGGTGTTAATTCATAGTCTGCTAATGGATATTTTTTATTTTTCTCCTTATCAGTAATAACTGCAAATGATGTTACCTCTGATCCAGTTCCTGATGTTGTTGGAATTGCAACCATTTTACATTTAGTACCTAATTTTGGAAACTTATAAGTACGTTTCCTAATATCCATAAATTTCAATTTTAATCCTTCTACATCTGCATCTGGATTTTCGTAAAATAACCACATTCCTTTTGCAGCATCTATTGGACTTCCTCCACCAATAGCGATAATTACATCTGGCTTAAAATTGTTCATTACTGCTACACCCTTTTTAACTGTATCAAAAGAAGGGTCTGATTCTACTTCACTAAATATTTCAGAATGCACATATTTATGTCTTTTTCTTAAATGATATAAAATTTTATCAACATATCCTAATTTTATCATGCCTTCATCTGTTACAATAAAAGCCCTTTCAATGTCTGGCATTTTTTCTAAATATTGAATTGAACCTGCTTCAAAATATATTTTTTCTGGAATTTTAAACCACTGCATATTAACTCTCCTTTTCGCAACTCTTTTTATATTAATTAAATTTACAGATGATACATTCGCTGTTGTTGAATTGCCTCCAAATGAACCACATCCTAATGTAAGTGATGGCATATTAGTGTTATAAATATCACCTATTGCTCCATGAGTTGATGGAGAATTTACTATAATTCTTCCTGCCTTCATTGTTTTTGAAAATCTTAACGTTATATCTTTATCTTCACAATGAATTACAGCAGAATGTCCAAGTCCTCCAAATTCTAGCAATCGTTCTGATTTTTCAATTCCTTCATCTTCGTTTTCAACAATGTAATAAGTTAATACTGGGCTAAGTTTTTCTTTTGAAAAAGGATATTCTCTGCCTATTCCTTCTTCATATACTACTAATACCTTAGTATCTTTTGGTACTTCAAATCCTGCCTCTTTTGCAATTTGATATGGGGATTGTCCCGGTACATGAGATTTTAATTTGTAACCATATTCTTCATTGTATTCAAACATACTTGTAGCTAATTTATTTTTTTCTTCTGGATTTACAAAGTAGCAACCTGCTTCTCTCATTAATCTTTCAAATTCTTCATAAATGTCTTTATCAACTAAAACTGCTTGTTCAGAAGCACATATCATTCCGTTGTCAAAAGCTTTTGATAGC
>CANQXM010000074.1 GCA_947627835.1 uncultured Bacilli bacterium
CCATCAAAAATAGTGCTCCCATCAAAGAAAGAAAAAATATAAATGAACAGCAAAATATGGCCTTTCAAGGAACGAGCGTCATGACCGGAAGAGCCCTTGCTGTAGTAACGGGCATTGGCCTTCAAACAGAAATTGGTAAAATTGCCGATACCTTAAATAAAACGGAAGAAGAAAAATCTCCCTTAACCATTCGCATTGAAAAACTATCGAAACAAATTACCCTGTTAATTGGGGTGATTGCCATCTTGATTATGTTTTTATTATGGCTAAAAAATACACCACTCAAAGAAATCTTTTTATCCGTCGTAGCCCTTGCTGTTTCCGCAATGCCAGAAGGATTGCCACTGGCTCTTACAATGGCCTTAACGATTTCTGCAAGTAAAATGGCTAGCAAAAACGTCATTGTAAGAAAATTAAAATCTGCTGAATCTTTAGGATCTTGTACCACCATTGCTACCGATAAAACGGGAACTCTAACAGTAAATGAACAAACTGCCAAAAAAATCGTATTACCTAATAACGAAACCTATTTCATTAGTGGAGTTGGATACGAAAAGGAAGGAAAAATCACGGGACCCAATCAAGACCATGCCAAAGAAGTTGCCTTTTTAGGTCTTATTAATAACGAATCCATCGTAAATCATACCCAGAAAGTAGGAGATTCCATTGATATTGCTTTTCGCATATTAGCAGAAAAATTTCATTTAAATCAAGAAAAAATAAAGCCGCTAGAAACCATTCCCTATGAATCAGAAAATAAATACTCCGCAGTTTTTTATGAATACGAAGACGAAACGTATTGTACCGTAAAAGGTTCTTTGGAAGTAGTAAAAGAATTTACAAACAAGATAAATTTACTAAAAAGTAAAGACTTTCAAGTCCTAGAAAATCAAAATGAAATGCTTGCCAAAGATGGATATCGTGTTATTGCACTTGCTAACGGAAAAGTAAAAAAGAAAGCCAATTATACGAAAGAAGATATCAAGAATCTAAGTTTTTATGGATTAGTAGGATTTATTGATCCCATTCGAAAAGAAGTAGAAAAAGCAATTCATGAATGTCGTTTAGCAAAAATTAAAGTGCTTATGATAACGGGAGATCATCCACTTACTGCTTTTAAAATTGCCAAAGACTTAAAACTAGCAACCAACTATGAAGAAGTCATCACTGGTTCAGAACTCGATGCTTTACCAAACAAAGAAGCCTTAAAAACTTGCATACAAACAAAAAAAGTCTTTGCTCGTGTAACACCAAATCAAAAACTGCAAATTATTAATGCATTAAAAGAAAACGGCGAATTTGTAGCAGTCACCGGAGATGGTGTAAACGATGCACCAGCTCTAAAAGCAGCCAACCTCGGTCTTGCAATGGGAAGTGGCACCGATATTGCAAGAGAAACGGCTGACTTAATTATCACAGATGATAACTTTAATTCCATAGTGGTAGGTATTAAAGAGGGAAGAGTAGCGTATGCAAACATTCGCAAAATTATTTATTTCCTTTTTTCCTGTGGTCTTGCAGAAGTACTCTTTTTCTGTCTTTCCATTTCTCTAAACTTACCAATGCCCCTTTTAGCCATTCAACTTTTATGGCTCAATGTAGTTACCGATGGAATTCAAGATTTTGCACTGTCCTTTGAACAAGCTGAAGAAAATGTTATGAGAAAGCCACCTCGAAATCCCAAAGAAGCCATCTTTAATAAAACCCTATTAGAAGAAATTTTAATCTCAGGAACAATGATAGGTCTTTTGGTATTTGTTGTTTGGTATTTCTTCATTCGCATTATTCATATGGAAACGGCCCTTGCTCGTTCTTATATCATGCTTTTAATGGTTTTTATTCAAAATATTCATGTTTTAAACTGTCGAAGCGAAGAAAAATCCATTTGGGAAGTTCCCATGAAAAACAATTGGTTTATCTTAATAGGAATCTTAGGCTCCATTTTTCTTCAAATTGTCGTAATGAAAATAAGCTTTACTTCCATGCTTTTACAAACCAGTCCAATTTCCTTCTTAGATATGGGATATTTACTAGTTATTTCCTTATTTATCATAATAATTATGGAATGCTATAAATGCCTTCGTCAAAGAAAATAAGAATTGAACTTTTCAAAAAGTTCTGTATAATAGAACTTGTTTTGAAATTAGGTGTATCAATGAAAATAATAACAGAAAACAAAGTATACGTTCAAAAAAATGATTTAGCTTTCTTATATGGTTCTAGAATGGCGATTCCCGGAAGCATTTTTAGTAAAGTTTTTATGTGGAAAATGATTGTAAATGATGAAAATCGTTATGAATTTGTATGTTTTGACGATCCAAGTGAAATCGATTACTTTAAAAAAATTCCTTGGATGATTGATTTTCAATCTGTTGCATCATTGAGTGAAAAACAAATGATTATGATGATGGAAAAGGTAAATGATGAACGAAAAGAAGTCATCAGAAAATATCAAAATTTACCATCCGAACAACAAAATCGATATCTTCATTTAATTTATGAAAAAGAAGAATTAGAATTTAAAATGCATTCTCTAAATGACATTATTTTATTTCGTAAGAAAGAACTATCCATGCCTTTTCCAGAAGAAATGGATCCATGCTATTTCATACCTGTTAAAAAAAGTTTCTTTTGGAAATCAAAAACCAAAGAAGAAAAACAACCTCAAAATTGTATGACTTGCACGAACATGAGTTGCCAAGTGGAATACATGGATAAAATAGGAATGGATGAACAAGGTCGTCCAAATGGAACAAATTGTCTTGGTTGGGAAAATCATAAATCTAGGAAATATATAAGAGCATTAGAACAAAAAAGCATGGTAGAAAAAGAATAGTTGTTCATTCTTCGTGAGTTTCTTTTGTAAAAGGAAACTTTTTTGTTGACTTTCTTTCGTTACATCTTCAAAAGAAAAATGTAAGAGTTGCGCCACATATAAAAGTTGAACTAAAATTTCTTTAATTTTTTCCTTACTTGAATTTTGACTAAATTGGACGCTCAAATCATATAGATGAAAAAAAGATTGCTGCAGACTTTGTTTATCAATACTTGGAAATTCTTCATCGAGTTCGACTTGAAAGTAATTACAAAAGTAGAGAATAATAAACAGACACGAAATGTATTCCGGAAGTGCTTGATGATAATCACGCTTTCCATTTTGCCAAAAATTACAAGAATGGGCCTTATTAATAAGGTCTTCAATTTCAATTAATAATTGGTACTTTCGAAGGGAATCGAAAGATGCCATAGAATACTTAAAAAAAGTTAAATGATCTAAAAGTTTGGTTTCATTATAAATACCTTCTAATTTTTTTAACATCGTAACGACCTCATTTTCTATAAATAGATGGGGAAAAATTTTTGAACCAATTTCCTTGATTTCATTATAGCGCGTTTTTTTACAATCACCAAAACAACCCCATATATCCCAAATTTTAGATAAGAAAGAAATCAATAAAAAAGACTTTTTAAAAGCCTTCTATCTGAAGTTCGAAAAAACACGAACTTTTTTTCTTTGGTGGCCCGTATGGGATTTGAACCCATGAAACTATCGCCTTGAGAGGGCGACGTGTTAAACCGCTTCACCAACGGGTCATATTGGAAAACTAAAAATATTCTAACATAAAAGCAAATGCTTGACAATTAGTAATTTTGGAAAAGAAGAGCACAATAAAAAAGAAAAAGCCATTTAAAATTAAAAGGAGTTAAGGTATAATAAAGCAAAGGAAGTGCTTCATGTTAAAAGTAGAAAATGTAACAAAATATTATGGCAATTTAAAAGCAGTCGATAACCTTTCTTTTGAAGTAAAAGAAGGAGAAATTTTTGGCCTTTTGGGAGTCAATGGTGCTGGAAAAACAACCACGTTTCGCATGATGGTAGGTCTTTTGGATAAAACAGAAGGAACCATTCTTTTAAATGATAAACCCATTGACTATACTGTAACCGATCAAATCGGCTTTCTTACTGAAGAAAGAAGCTTGCTAACAAAGCTAACAGTCAAAGAACAAGTGATTTACTACGGCATTTTAAAAGGAATGGATGAAAAAACCATTTTAGAAAAATTGGATTACTGGCTCAAAAGATTTCACATTGAAGAATACAAAAATCGAAAAATTAAAGAACTCAGTAAAGGAAATCAACAAAAAATTCAATTTATTACAGCCATCATCAATGATCCAAAACTACTCATATTAGATGAACCATTCACCGGATTAGATCCATTAAATGTAGAACAATTTATGGAAGTAATTCGAGAACTAAAAGAAAAAAAGACGATGATTATCTTTTCATCTCACCGAATGGAACATGTGGAATTATTCTGTGAAAAACTAGTAATTTTAGTAAAAGGAAAAAGCGTTTTATCTGGATCATTAAAAGAAATTAAAAAAGCTTATCGCAAAAAAAATATTCATATTAAGGGCGATATCAACATCGATACCTTACAAGAAGTAGATGGCGTTTTAAGCGTTCAACAAACGACGGAGGAGACCATTGTCAAAATAAAATCAGATGACTACATTGAAAAGGTCTTTGATGTAGTAAAAAAGGGAAAAAATATCACCGAGTTTCGTGTAGAAGATCCAACCTTAAATGAAATCTTTTTAGATAAAGTGGGGGTTATATATGAAGAATAAATTAAAATTTTTAATCAAACAAAGTTTAGGAAAAAAAGTCAAAACCAAATGGTTTAAAATTGCCAATGTCATTCTTCTAATTTGTCTTCTTGCACTAGCCAATATTGATCGCATCGTCACCTTTTTTGGTGGAGACTTTGAAAAGCAAAAAGAAATTCTGGTAATTGATAAACTGGGTATGTATGATAGTTTCAACATGACATTCTCTTCTTTAGCAGAAAGTCTTGGTGAAGTAAAAAACTTTAAAGTTCAAGAATCATTGCAAGAAAAAGAAAAGTTAATGCAAGAGTTAGATGAAAAGGAAGACAAAATCATTATCACTCTAAATCGAGATGAAAAAGAATACATTAATGCTGAACTAATTAGTTATAATCCCATTGATACCATTACTTATCAATTAATTAGTACCACGTTAAATCAATTAAAAAGCTCCCTTGTATTAATGACGAGTGGTTTAACAAAGGAAGAAATCGAATCCCTAACCAGTCCTGTAGAAGTAAAAAGAATCGTAACCAATGAAGAAGTAGAAGATGCGGAATCCAAAGATATGCTTTCAGCAGGAATTATTATTATTTTCATTTTACCATTTTTCTTTTTAATAACGATGCTTACCCAAATGATTGGAGCAGAAATTAACGATGAAAAATCAACGCGAGGCATGGAAATCATCATCTCGAATGTTCCACCCAAAATTCATTTTATCTCCAAGATTATTTCCTCAACGTTATTTGTTATCATTCAAGGACTTTTACTCATCTTCTATGCACTGCTTGCTTATGGTCTTCGTATGTTAATCGGTACGGCTATTCCAGCTAGCTTTAGTAGGGAAGCCTTGGGAAGCATCAGTGAAATTTGGAACTTTATTAAATCCAGTGGCATTTTAAATCTCTTAGGACAAGGCTTGCCATTCTTATTAATCTTATTCTTAGCATCTTTCCTTGCTTATGCGATTTTAGCAGGAGTTTTAGCAAGTATGACAACGAGTATTGAAGATTATCAACAAC
>CANQXM010000075.1 GCA_947627835.1 uncultured Bacilli bacterium
TAGTTCAACTTTTCCCACGTGACTTTAACGCCAAGGAAGAACTTACCCAATACTTAGATGCTTGGAATGAAGGAAAAGATCCTGATGATCAATTAGTTTACACAGATCAAGCAGAAATTGTTTCTTCCCTTTCTGGAAATATTATGGATGCCATCACCATTGTCTTAGTAGCATTTAGTAGTATTTCTTTAATCGTATCTTCCATTATGATTGGAATTATTATGTATATATCCGTCCTAGAACGTACAAAAGAAATCGGAATCTTAAGAAGTTTGGGAGCAAGAAAAAAAGATATCGCTCGCGTATTCAATTCAGAAACATTTATCATTGGAGTCACTTCTGGTTTCATTGGTATTTTAATTGCTAGATTGTTACTATTCCCAGTAAATGACATCTTAAAGAATTTAACAGACTTAGATAATGTTGCAGTCATGAATCCACTTCATGCCATCATCCTAGTTACCATCAGTGTTATTTTAACCCTAATAGGGGGATGGATACCTGCTAAATTAGCAAGCAAAAAAGATCCAGTCGAAGCACTACGAAGCGAATAAAAGAAAAATTTAAAAAGATAGCAAAAACTATCTTTTTAAATTGTATTATTTAGTACTTGACAATACAAGGTAGTAGAACTAAGATATAGATAGAAAGGAAAAAGTATGAATACACAATTTAAGAAAGGTGTTTTAGAATTAATTGTTCTGGCAATTGTGGAAGAAAAAGATCGATACGGATATGAACTGGTGGAAGCCGTAAGTAAAATTATCGATGTCAATGAAGGAACCATCTATCCGATTTTAAAACGTTTAACCAATGAAGGATTTTTTGAAACCTATTTTGAAGAATCCAAAGAGGGACCAATGCGTAAATACTATCACATAACGGCTCTCGGTCATAATCATTGCAACGAATTAAAAGAAGAATGGTTACAATTTTCTAAATCTGTAAACACATATATAAAAAGGAGAAAAGAAAAATGAAAAAAGAAGAATTTATGAAAGAATTAAAAGAAAAGCTAGACATTTTAGATGAAAAAGAAATTAAGGACATTATCGAAGAATATACCGGTTACATTGATGAAAAAGTAAAAAGCGGAAAAACCGAAGAAGAAGCAATTAAAGACTTTGGATCCATTGATGAGTTAACAACGGAATTATTAAAAGCTTATAAAATCAATGTGAATAAAAAAGAGAAAGAAAAAAATTTCATTAATAATTTTGTAGAAAGCATTAATAATTGGATTGATAAAGTGATTCAATGTGTTTCCAAAAAATCAAATCAAGAAATTATTCGGATGATTATTGAAATCCTCATCATATTACTAATCATCGGTCTTTGTAAAATTCCTTTTGAATTTATGGAAAAGTATGGATATAACATTTTTCAAATCTTTCAAAATTCCCTAGGAAGACTCTTGTATCGGTTATGGAAGTTTATGTTAGAAATTCTTTATTTAATCTTTGCTGTAGTGGTATTTATTAAAATTATCAATCGAAGATACTTAGATGGAATAACAATAACCAAAAATAAAAATTCTTTAAAAAAAACAATGAAAGATGTGGTAGTAGATAAGAAACCCATAACAGAACCAAGAAAACGTGATGTTATTGATTTACTATCGAGTCTTTGCTTACTATTTTTGAAATTTATCGTCTTTTGGTTTATCTTAGGAGTCTTGTTTTATATTCTAGGACTTGCCTTTGCTTTTGGAATATGTCTCCTTTTAATGACTAAAAAAGTGTTCTATATAGGTACATACTTTGTCATCTTATCTTTATTAGTATTAGGAGTCCTCTTCTTTATTCCAATGTTTAATTTCATGATCAATCGAAAAAATAACACAAAAGCACTCCTCATTGCCTTTTTGACAAACTTTATTATCTTAGGAATTAGTATTAGTGCTTCTTCCATTGAAATTGCTACAATTGACTGGAAAAATGAATTACCCAAAGATGTAGTAATGTCTACCGAAACCAAAACGATAAAATGGAATAATACATTATGGATTAGTGGTAATGTAACATTTGAAGAAGATGAAAACTTACCAAATGACATAGAAATCGTCTATACTTATCCAAGTGAAATCTATAAAATTAAACCAGATGTAATACGTTACAAGGAGAAAGTAATGCCAACGTGGGAATACAGTGGATATCAAAATATTATCGATTACTTGATTGAAGATTTAAAAAATCATGAATTACATAACTATGCCATAGAACCTCAAATTACCATCAAGACTACCAAAGAAAATATTGCAATGTTAAAATTGAATGCCTTCCCAGGAAATAGCAGCTATCAACAGTGTAAAAAAGAAGTAAATACCTCAGGCTATGAAAATCTTAGTAATTATTGTAAAGAATACCTAGAAGAGTTATGGGATGATTAAGAAAGACAGGATTTTTTCCTAGTTCTTTCTTTTTTTGTGTTAAAATAAAAAAGAGGGTAGAAAATCATGGATGATAAAATAAGCATGTTAGAAAGATATGGCGAAAATCTGACAGATAAAACTTATCTAACCGATCCAGCAATTGCTCGTGAAGAGGAAATCAAACAATGCATCTTGACCCTATTAACACCAGAGAAAAGTGCATTGCTTGTTGGAAAGCCTGGAATTGGAAAAACGGCTATTGTCGAAGGATTAGCATATCGCATTCAAAAAGAAATGGTTCCCAAAGCTTTGCTGGGATGGGAAATCATTAAAATTAACATTACCAGTTTACTTGGAACAACCAATACCGATGGTCAAACAGAAAATCGGATAGATTTATTAGTAAAAGAACTATCAAAAAAAGAAAAAACAATTTTATTTATTGATGAAACCCATGTCTTAGTAAATAAAAACACAAGTGAAAATGGGGGCATTGATTTTGCCAATATGCTAAAAGCAGGACTGGATCGTGGATCCATTAAAATGATTGGAGCTACGACAACCGAAGAATATGAAACCTATATCTTACGAGATCGAGCATTCCTAAGAAGATTTCAAAAAATCGATGTAATGGAAACCAGTAAAGCAGATACTGTAAAAATATTAATGGGAACCTATCCAAAACTAGAACAACAAATTGGGGTTAAATTAGGATATACCGATTTTATCAAAGAAAAAATTATGACCTTTATTGTAGAAATGACGGATGAATACAAACGTGTTTATGAAGTAGCCAGCAGGTACCCTGACATCTGCTTGACAATCCTTGCCAATGCATTTACATATGCACTTTACGAAAATGCTGAACAAGTAAATTTAAAACATATTTATAAAGCAATTGGAAATGCTAAGAATATCTACGATGATGTCAAGAAAAAAGAAGTAATTCGTTTTAAACAAGAATTTGCAGATATTATCAAAGAAGAAAACTTAAATTTAGATGAATAGAAGGGAAGAAAAAAATGAAAAGACCAATTAAAATATTTCAAATCGGTTGTGGCAAAATGAGTAAATTTATTTTGAAATATGCAACTGAAAAAAATTGTGAAATCGTCGGTGCTGTCGATTGTAATCCAAATGTGATTGGAAAGGATGTTGGACTTCTTTTTAAAGAAGAAGAGATTGGCATAAAAGTAAATAGTTGCTTGGAATTAGAAAAGTTATTAAAAGAAACGAAACCAGACATTGCCATTGTAACAACTATGAGTGTATTAAATGATCTAGAAGAAATCCTTCGTGTTTGTGCAAGAATGGGAGTAAATACCGTAACAACTTGTGAAGAAGCATTCTTTGCACAAAACTCAAATCCTACTTTATATGAAGAAATTAATCGTTTAGCGAAAGCCACCAATTGTACCATCGTTGGGTTAGGATACCAAGATATTTTCTGGGGAAATTTAATTTCAAATATTGCAAGTTCAACCCATCATATTACCAAAATTAAAGGAAGTTCCAGTTACAATGTCGAAGATTATGGAATTGCTTTAGCAGACGCTCATGGAGCTGGGTTTACCACGGATCGTTTTGAAAAAGAAATTGCATCTTTAGATAATATCAGTCCAGAAATGCGCCAGAAAAAAATCGAAAATCGAGAATTTATGGCAAGCTACATGTGGAATGTAGTCGGATGGCTGGCAGACAAACTAGGACTTACCATCACATCAATGGATCAAAAATGTGTTCCGATTTTAGCAGAAAAAGATTTAGAATCAAAAACCTTAGAAATGACCGTTCAAGCTGGACTTGTTCGAGGAATGAGCGCCATTGTAACCGCCCAAACTAAAGAAAATATTGAAATTGAAGCCGAGTGCATTGGTAAAATTTATACCGAAGAAGAAAACGATAAAAATGAATGGACCATTTATGGAACGCCAGATACAACGATGGTTATTAATAAACCAGGAACCTCGGAGTTAACTTGTGCCGATGTAGTCAATCGAATTCCAGATATTATAAATGCAGAAAGTGGCTTTCTTCCAACAAGTAGATTAGTGGAACCAAAATATAAAGTAAAAGATTTAAATGAATACGTAATAGAGCAATAAAAATATTGTTCTATTTTTCGTTTTGATTTAAAATAAAAATAAGGTGTTATATATGAAGGTAGAAAATGAAGAGGTTGTCGAAAAAAAAGATAAAAAAAGAATTTACATACTCCTTTTTCTCCTTCTTCTTTTTTTAGTCATCTTGCCTTTCTTAATTTATTATTTTTTTGTAAAATACATTTATGTTAAAGACTTTCAAGACAGTATAACTATTTCTTTAAATGAGCCATTTCAAATGGAAGAAATGAAAGCATGTTATGGGAATTTCTTTACCTGTACCCCCGTTTCCTATGAATACATCGGCGAAGAAGTGGATACGTCAAAAATTGCTGAATATGAAGGAAAATATCGTTTCACTTATCATGAAAAAGTAAAAGAACTAACCCAAATCATTAAAGTAGTAGACCAAGAACCACCAACCTTGGAATTTTCAAAAGAAGAAGTGATCGTCTGCCCAAATGGTACCATTTCAGAGCAAATTGCAACGTCCACAGATGCGTATGATGGCGATTTAACAGATCAAATTACTTATCAAGTTTTAGAAGAAGAAGTGGAATACGCCATCAAAGATAGTTCAGGAAACGAAAATAAAAAAACCGTTCCGGCTCGCATCGAAGATACTGTAGCACCGACCATCGAATTAAAAGGAAATCAGACTTATTACATAAAGGTAAATGAGGAATTTACAGATCCTGGATATACAGCAAGTGATCAATGTGATGGGGATTTAACTGCAGAAGTCGAAGTAGAAAATACGATTAATACCAAAAGTCCCGGAGAATATTACTTGAAATATTCTGTAAAAGATCATTCAAATAATCAAACAACAATCAAACGAACCATCTATGTTTATCAAGAATCAAACCAATCAAACACGGGAAAAAACATCTATTTGACATTTGATGATGGTCCAAGTATCTATACAGATACGCTATTAAATGTATTAAAAAAATATAATGTGAAGGCAACTTTTTTTGTAACAAACAATGGACCGGATGCAGCTATTATACGTGCTTATAACGAAGGCCATACAATTGCAATCCATACAGCAACCCATAACTATCGAACCATCTGTGCCAGTGAAGATGCTTTCTTTAGTGATATTCAAAGTGTCCGAAATCGCATTAAAAATTTAACCGGGTACGAAACC
>CANQXM010000076.1 GCA_947627835.1 uncultured Bacilli bacterium
CAAGTACCTTAAACTCTTGTATTTACTTACCAAAATAGTCATTTCTTCTATTTTTGGATTTAACCGATACCTCCATGACCACTATCTAAAAAAATGACCTTCCCACGCAATGGTCCACTTGCAAAAGCCATTGGAAACGAAAAAACAAAGACCCAAAAGCAAAAAAGAAACCAACTTACATATTTATACTTTTTCATAGTACATCATATGCCAAAGTAGGTTTCCATTTTCAATAATTCGGATTTTTTACTCGGTAAAAGACTTCATCTTCACTAAAGGTTTGTTTCCCTAATCGAGAAGTTGCCAAAAATACATCAATATCTTTTATGTAATAATCAATTACATCCATACGCTTTAACTTTTCCAAAAAATCTTCCCGATAATCAACAATAAAAGGCTTTGGTCCATTCTTAGTCATTTTAAAATAAACAATCTTAGAAATTTTTTGAAAGTTTTCTTCAAACATCACATATTGCGGATTTTCATTAAGCCCACTTAAAATATCCATAATTCGTTTACGATACACAACCGGAAAATCTTTTAAACAAAATGGATCCGTAAATTCCTTAACCTGTCCGATATAATAATACCCTGCATCATCTTCACTACTTTTATACCCAATGGAAAACAAAACTTCATCTTCTTCTAAAAAACTTTTTAAAACATTGACGTCTTGCTCCGTATAAACCGGCATGATAAAGTCTTTGCTAGGAATTTCAAAAAATAAAGTTTTCCGAAACTTCATAGAACCACCCTATTATTATCGTATCATAAAGCATAAGAATACGAAAGACGAATTCAAAAAGGAATGTAAAGCAAAGAAATAAGTTTACTGATAACATCATTTTAATGGAATTAAAGCCAAGAAAAATCCCATAAACATAAAGTTTATGGGTGTTGAACAATTGGTATTTTCTATCGTTTACTAAATTGAGGTGCACGACGTGCTTTTTTAAGACCATATTTCTTACGCTCTTTTACACGTGGATCTCTAGTAATCATTCCTGCAGCTTTTAAAATCTTACGATAAGAATCATCTCGAGTTTGATCCGTATTTGCATCAAATTTCATAAGAGCTCTTGCAATTCCTAAACGAATAGCTCCAGTTTGTCCTGAAAATCCGCCACCTTTAACAGTTGCTACAATATCAAAACGATTTTCATTATTTGTTAAAACTAAAGGTTGTTTTAAATCCATAACAAGAGTTTGATATGGCATATAGTCATTTACATCTACACCATTTACAGTAATATTTCCTGTTCCACTTGTTAAAATTACTTGTGCACTAGACTGTTTCCTACGTCCAGTAGCGCTCCAGCTTTGTTTTGCCATGCATTAACCTCCTAATCTATCTTAAGCTCTATTGGTTTTTGAGCTTCATGTTTGTGATCACTGCCACGATAAACAAATAACTTTTTACCCATAGCTCTTCCAAGTCTATTATGAGGAAGCATTCCTTTAATCGCTCTTTCCATCATTTCTTCTGGATAATCAGAAATCATGGTTTTTGCATTTCTTTCACGCAATCCTCCTGGATAACCACTATGATTATAATACATCTTATCAGTTAACTTATTTCCAGTTAAAATAACTTGATCGGCATTAATAACAATAACATAATCTCCACAATCAACATAAGGTGTATAAGTAGGTTTATGTTTTCCTTTTAAAATAGTTGCAACCTTAGAAGCAACGCGTCCAAGTGGTTTACCAGCTGCATCAACAACATACCAAGAACGTTCAATATTTTCTTTCTTTTGTAAAAATGAACTCATAATTATTTCCCTTTCTTTGTCCGCTTCATTTACGCTTTCCCAAGGCGAAACAAAAAGAACAAATAAAATGTACCGATTAAAATTATATGCGAGATAAATCAAATTGTCAAATAAAATACGGAAACTTCTTATAAATTTAATCAATTTTTACTCATAATACACATTTTCTAAATATAAACCAGTCGCTGGTGCAGTTCTTAACTGCTTTTTAATCGTAGGTTGATTAAGCATATTTTGAATATCCAGAAGATCACACTTACCTTCATTATAATCAAGCATCGCTCCAACCATATTGCGAACCATGTATCGATAAAAACCTTTTCCCCGAAAAATAATCCAGACTTCCCTATTAACTCGTTTAATATGAACCTTAGTAATCGTTGCAGCGCATTGTTCGCGTTCACCGGAAACAAAATTATCAAAATAATGTTTTCCTTCCAATAATTTTCCGACTTTTTTAAGAGAAGAAAGATGAAGCGGATACCCATATTCGAGTGTATAGTCATACAAGAAAGGATCAAAATTTCCAAGATAAATACGATAAATATATTCTTTCTCTAATACTGAAAAACGAGCGTGAAAATCGTTAGATACTTGTTTACAATCAATCACATGAATATAAGGAGAAATCATTTTATTAAGTACCTTTTTTAAACGGTCCACAGGAATATCATGATGAAGATCAAAATGCACTCCTTGTCCATGTGCATGCACGCCCCGATCCGTTCGACCTGCGCCCTTTACAACTACCGGACCTTTATCAATAATCGATAACATCTCTTCCAAACGTCCTTGGATAGTAGGATGTCCCTTTAAACGCTGAAACCCATAAAATTTACTTCCATCATAGGAAATCTTAATAAAGTATCTCATAAATGTTCCCCCGATTGAACGCTACGATATATCGCTTTCAGAATTTCCTTCGTTTCCACATACTTTTCCATCGATAATCCATGACTTCTAAGTAACTTAACAAACTCAATTAAAGGAGGCATCGGTATACATTCATAAAGTCGATCATCATAAAAGTCGGTAAGTAAACACTGATTTTCATTTACAAAATAAAATTTTTTCACCAACCCCATCAAAAAAGTCAAATCATCAGAAAAAACCACAATTGCCTTGCCATACTTAGTTAATTTCAATAAAAGTTTTTGATAATAATTGCGACTTTTCTCATAAAAGCCTTGCTCAAAATTCACAAAAACAAGGGTCTCAGAGTTCAACAAAAGCGCCTCAATCAATCGAAGTTTTTTCATTTCAGTACGTGAAAGTTTGCTAACATTACGAAAACAAATATTTTCATCCAGTTGAACCATTTGACAAGCTCTATCAAACTTTTCCAAAGAAAATTTTTCAATTCGTTTTTCCAAATATTTTTGAACGCTAATATTTTGGTGAAAAATTTCATCCGTAATATATGAAATGCTTCGATTATTTTTAAATTTATAAAAATTGCTTGGACAATGAACAAAAGCCGTTACTTCTCCTGGTTTAATATAATCTTTTAATCTAATTTCCATAAATCATTCATTAGCTCCTTTCCATTCAAAATGACGTGATCGAGTAAATCATAGCTTTGTAATTGTAACGATAAATCAACAAAAAAAGGTAAAGAAAAGCCCAGACGTTTTAAAATGCGCTCTTGAAGCAAAACTCCCTGCGTTGCTCCCTCCATTAAGATTCCTTCACTTCCCATAACAATCAAATATTCAAAAAACAAAACATCTTCCATATTTGAAGTAACATAAAACAAAGTAATACCAAGATGCTTAATAAATGTAAAAAGTTCCTGTTTTTCTCTTTGAGTAAAAGAAGACAAAACATCATCGATAAACAAAAATTTTGGATGACAAAGCAAAGCATCTAAAATAGCTAGTCTTACTTGAAACGTCTCATTTAATTTAGAAATAACATATTGATAAGAAGATAACTTCAGAAAATCATCAACTAATTTTTTTTCTTCAGAAGATAAAGTAGTATAAGCTAAATGATTAAAAATCGTTTCATCAACACACAAACGACTTAATACCACCTGACAAGAAGCTTCCTTTAAAATTTCTCCTTTAAAAGAAGTAGACCCTTGAATACAAGAAAGCAAAGTTGACTTACCACAGCCCTCTAATCCAATCAAGCAAACATCCGTGCCCTCTAAAAAATCAAAAGTAAAATTCTTAAACAAAGTTACCCCTTTACATTCTACTTGCACTTTTTCTAAATGAATATGCTTTTCCATAAAATCACTTCAGCTATATTCTAATAAAAAAAAGAAAAAAAGAAAAGAAATTTAAATTCCTTTCCTCTAATTTGTTTCTCCTGGTAATTTAATAATAATCTCATTAGGTAATGAATACATATATTTTTCACGAGCATAACGTGCAACATAATCAATATCATGAAGTTTTGTAACTTCAGAAGTCAAAGACTCTTCCTCATCTAACAAATCATCATATTTTCCACTTAAATCTGCCAACAAAGTTTTATTTTCTACAATTTGAACCCAATCTTGAAAAATAGTTCCAACAAACAAACCAATGACCAAAACTAAAAAACAAGATAGAAAACAAAGTCGGCGTTTTGCTTTAGAGGGCACCCGCTTTTTCTTCATATCATCACCTGATTATGACTCAAATTATATCACTTTCGCTTTTTCTTAGCAAGCAAAGAGACCCGTTTGACATATTTTTTGACATTCAAAAAAATATAATTTTCACTAAAATAACCCAAAAAGGTAACACATAAAAAATAAAAATGTAAAACTCCATGGTTTACATAATATAAAAGTAATACATACAATAAAGAAATATCCAAAATAAATAAAAAAGATAAAAGATATCTCATAAAAGCCTTTAAAGAATACACCAAATCATAATGAAAACGACTGATAAAGGAAAAAAAGATACCAAATAAAAACGAAACCAAAAAAGACATCAACTGAATGCGATAATCCATTACTTAAATAATTTTGCAAAAAAAGATTCCTCTTTCACTCTTTCTTTGCTCTCCAAATAAGTAAAACTGTTAATTTTTCCTTTAATTCTTACATTTCCATCATGTGTATCCAAACGTAATATCTCCAGTCCTTCACCCTTTAAAAGTAAAGCACCCATCGTAGTTTCTAGCAAAAATTCTTCATTATCAAAACTGCTAATCTTTTTAATACCACTAAGATAGATTTGTCTGCGATCCATAATTTTTACTTCATGATTACTTGTAATAATCTCTTCAATGTTCTTATCCATAACAGTCCTCCTAAAAAAGCCTATGCTTAAAAGAAAGATTTATGAATAAAAAAAAGAATTCATTTTCGAATTCTTATTCAGCGTCTTCAGCTTTATTATATTCAGCAAAAATAGCTTCCTCAAACATTTTGCGAACATCAGGATTGATTGGATGTGCAATATCTCTATAATCTCCAGTAGCTGTTTTTCTGCTAGGCATAGCGATAAAGAGACCATTATCTCCCTCAATAATCCGGATATCATGAATAGCAAAAGAATCATCGATTAAAACAGATGCAATTCCTTTCATTCGTGAGCCTTCCTTTTCGATTTTTCGAACGCTAACTGATGTAATCTTCATAGTTACACTCCTTCTAAAGTTTTAATCAAACTTACTTATATAATAAAGCAAATAGAAAGTGAAATCAATATTTTTTACATATATTTTACTTCAACCTCACCAGTAATAACATCTGCATAATTAAAACTTTTTTCCACCCCATTAACTTGAACTGTAAAAATATACGGATATAATTTAGAAATCGTTCCAATAAAATATTCAGTTTT
>CANQXM010000077.1 GCA_947627835.1 uncultured Bacilli bacterium
CAAACAGAAGTGTAAACATATTAGCCATTCCAAATTGATCAGGAGATAGTAGTCGAGTGGTTATTGGAATTAATGCTAAACTAATTAAATAACCAATAATAGGACCTAATGAAAATCCTAAGAAATTTTTTAATACTTTTTTCATAAAACCACCTTATAAAGTTGATACACATTTTTCGCATTGATTTCAGTTATGAAATTGTTTTTTACATTTTGAATAGCTTGTAAAGATATCTTTTTCAAAACCTCTCTATTTTCATATAAGTAAATAATTTTATTAGCTAAATCAGAATCATTTTCATAATCATATAAAAAACCATTTTTGTTATCTGAAATAATTTCAACATTGGCACCTGTATTTGATGCAATAACACATAAACCAGCAAGCATGTATTCAACCGTAACTCGTCCAAAACCTTCTGATCTCGAGCATTGAATACCAATATCATATTTTGCATATTGATCTTCTAAATGACTGCAATATCCTTTAAAATTTACGCAAGAGTCTAATTTATGAGATTGTACAAAATGAACTAAAAAATGAATATATTTTTCTTTTCCAGTACCAAAAAAATCAACCTGAATATTTTTTAGATAATCAATAGGAAGATAGGTTAATGCCTTCAATAAATGAATTTGACCTTTGGTTTCACTAATACTACCAGTAAAAATAATCTTTAATTTTTTGCTATTCGTAAAATGCGTTTTAATACGAGAATAAGGAAATTGAATTCCATTATAGATTACGGAAGATTTTTCTTCATAGATTCCTTTGCCAATCCATGCCTTTTGAATTGCCTTTGAAATACAAATAAAATGATCCGTATTTTGATTCATAAAAGAAATATAATTTTTTCTAAGAGGAATTAAAGAAAAATCCTTGTCACCAAATTCTCGAATGTGCCAAATATGTTTTTTATGATAAATACTAGATAATGTAGCACCAAAATCTGTTGCTGTTGTATTAGAATGAATCATATCAATATCATCAAAAGAAATATATTTCTTAACTTTCCATAAACTAATTCTCTTAAAAATTTCATAATATATTTTTTTAATTGTGTATTTTACAATAAATAAAAATATATTTTTTCCTTTATGCACCTGTACGTTCGGATGATAGGTAACATAATTTTCAATATCATGTTCATTACAATAAACATTTACTTGATTTGGTTTAGAAGTTAAAACAATAGGTGTAACATCAAAATGATTTTTCAAAGTGGTGACCATTTCCATGAGTGATTTTGGAGCACCAAATTTATCGTCATCATTAGCAATAAATAAAACTTTCATTAAAATCCCCCATTCCAGAAAAATTGATATGGATATATAGATGTGTTATGTACGGTAAATAAGACAAAATAGGCAACAAATACACACACTTGTAATAGATAAAAGATGGTTTGAACTTTTTTGTTAGATTCAAAAGAAAGACAATTCGGTAAGAGAATGATACTAAAAATACCAAAATAAGAACTAATTCGAAAAAATTCACCTAATAATAACGTGCAACTAGCAAATAAAGTTGCCAAAAACTGCGTGTTAAATAAAATATTCGCTTCATGGAAATTATTTTTTAAATATTTTTTTGCATAAATATTACAGAAGAATAATATTAGTAAATTAATAGCAAAAAAGGTAAGGGTATCTCCATCTTGATTTTGATAAAATAAAAAATGTTGATTTTTTAAAATTGTAAACAAAATATTCATAATTTGATTACCAAAACAAGTAACCATAAATAAAGTAAATGCAATGAAAAAGTAGTAATAATAGGAGAACTTGATTTTAGAAAAAGGGTAAACCAGCAAGAAAATTAAAGCAGTTCGATGAAATAAACTTGCCAAGAAAACATAAATGAAAAAAGATTTATTTTTCTTATTTATTAAAGCATGCAAAGCTGCAATTAAAAAAGCCATAGCAACTACATGTCTTAATAAAGTAAAAGACAATGAAAAATAATTTAAAGATAAAAATAAGATATAACTGAGAGTTGGAATTTTAGAATATTTATATATGAGATAACTGACAGCAAATACATACGGGCAAGCGATTAAAAATAAATATAACTGATAATTATGTGAAAATACAGTAAATAATTTCATGATGATATAAAAGACATATTCAATATTTTGATTATGAATGTAAGAAAAGGTTTCAGCCCAATTATTTTCCGAGAAAAGGTCAAAAATAACTTTATACACAAACTCAGTATCCTTTTGACCTAAATGAATACTTCGAAGTCCAACAATGAGTAAGACACAAAAGCCACAAATGATACAATAGGTTTTCTTCGGAACTTTAAAAAGTGGCAACAATAATATAAGTAAAATTAAAAGAGCATAAATTGTCATTGCGCACCTCGATTCTTAGAATAATGCAAAATACTTTTAATAATTTGATAACGATTTTTGATAATCTGATGAATAGGTAAGTGTTTAAAAGAAGATGCATTTTGTTCATGTCGGCGATATTGAATGAGTTTTTCAGGAATAAATTTTGTGTTACCATTCATTTCAGCAATTAATCCAATCCATTGATCATGCAAATAAATATTCTCTGGTATTGGTAAAATTTCTTTTTTTAATTCTTTACGAAAGGCAATACAACATCCATGATAAGAGTTTTTTAAAATATTTCGTACAAGACCTACTTTCACATTACGAAGTGAAGAAAATGATTCATAAAGAATATTTCTTTGTGAATCAATAACGATTGCATCATGTTGGATTAATAAAATATCTGAATTTTGAAAATATTTTAATACTGTTTCTACCTTATTTTTCATCCATATATCATCTTGATCAGCAAGAAAAATAATGTCTCCAGAAGTGTGTTTAATGGCATTAGCAAAGTTTTGTTTAATTCCTTTTTTCGGACCTTGAATGAATTTAATTCTTTTATCTTGAAAGGCTTCAATCATCTTTCTAGTTTGATCTTTTGAACCATCATCTGATATTACGAGTTCATCATTATCAGTTAAATTTTGTAATATAGTGCGAATTTGTTCTTGAATATATTTTTCTCCGTTATAAGTAGCCATAGCCACAGATACCCGTATATGTCTCATATTTATTTCCTTTTAAATAAATATTTTTTGATATTGCCAAAAGCTTTTAAAGAGCGTTTTAAATCTTCTGGATTTTTAATTCCTACATATAAACGATGGAAAATATATCTTGGTCGTAAATAATATTTTCTTCGTGCTTCGTCACAAAAGTTAACTAATTCTTCACTAGAAATGTTTGGTAAATTAATAACACAGTTATGTGTTCCGTCTGGTTTACAATACTCTTCGTATGTTCCTTTAATATATCCGTTTTTCTTTGCCCAATCATAGGCTTCTGTTCCAGGGTAAGGAATTAATGGGAAAAATTGAGCCGTATCCGTATTTAGCTCTAACGCCAACTTTAACGTTTCTTTCATGGTCTCTTTGGTTTCTCCTTCATTTCCAACCATGTAACAAGCATGAATTAATAATCCAGCTTTTTTGGCACTTTTAACATATTCGCGAATTTGTTTTAAAGTTGTTCCTTTATGAATATTGTTAAGAATTTCTTGAGATCCACTTTCCATTCCCGGAATAATTAAACGACATCCGGCTTCTTTCATTTTTTTCATAGTTTCATAATTTAGATTTACGCGGGCATTACATAACCATTTAAATCTTTTGTTTAAACCATTTTCAATCATCAAATTGCAAATATCGATAACACGTTTTTGATCAATGGTAAATGTATCATCCTCAAATACGATCTCTTTTACATCAGGAAAATTATCTCGAATATAGATTAATTCTTCGATAACATTTTCTGGACTTCTCATTCGATAAGCTCTACCATGCATAATTTGTGGATAAACACAATAATTACAACGACAAGGACATCCTCTTCCTGTAAAAATTTGTATTTCTGGATATTCAGCAGCTGAGAAGAAATAATCACGAACATCTAAATGTTCTTTAATAAATTTTGATGCAAATGGAATTTCATCAATATTTGTTATATAAGCGACATTTTCATTTTCATGAATTTTACCATCTTTTCCACGATAAACAAGACCCTTAACCGTTGATAAATCTTTTTTATCTTGAATTGCTTTTGCCATTTCTAATACGATATTATCGTATTCTCGTTTAGCAACAGCATCAATATTTAAATTATAGTTTAAAGTTTCTTCTGGTAATGCAGAAGGATGTGTACCAACTAAAATTAATTTAGCATCTGGATACATATTTTTAACTTCTAGTCCAAAATCCATATCATTATAAATAGATGGTGTACTTGTATTTATAACAATTAATTTTGTATGATCTCCATGTTCTTTAACATATTGAATACTTTGTTCATGATTAAGAGGTTTAGCAGGTGCATCTAAAAATTCTACCTCAAAACCAGCTTTTTCTGCTACTGCAGCAGCATAAATAAGCCATAATGGATAATAAAGCGTTCCACTTTTAGTAACAGCAGGACTTCTATTTTCTCGCGAAAATTTTCCATATTCAGCTTTAAATGGTGGATTTATAAAAAATACTTTCATTATATTCACTCCTTTTTCCATGCTTTATCAGCATTCATCCAATAATGATATTTTTTAAAATAATAAATTAATCCTTTGATATGTTCCCAATTGATTTTACTAATCAACTTTTTCTTAGATAATCTTTGCCATTCATGAATGATAGATGCTCTTTTTGTATATGCAATGGTATATCCAAGTGAATGAGCACGCATACAATATTCAACATCTTCTGGGGCATAGAATATTTTTTCATCAAATAATCCTATGGTTTTACAAGTTTGATTCGTCATTAACCAACAAGCAGACATCAAATAATCAACTTCATAAAAATCACTTAGAGAAGAAAAATCTATATACTCCAATCTTTCTCCATATTTTTGTATTTTTGAAATAGGAATAGCTTTTAAAAACTTGATTTTAATACTCGGAAACTTTCTTCCTGAATTTTGTATAATTCCCTTTTTTGTTTTCATCTCTGGTCCAATAATACCAATATGATTATTTTCATCCAGAATCCGAATCATCTCTTCAATGGCATTTTCATTAATGATCGTGTCTGAATCAAGCACACAAATATAATCAACTTGATCAAGTAACTTTTTAATAGCCATATTTCTACTAATCGTAGTACCAACATTTTTCTCTAAGCAAATGATTTCTAATTTTTGGCTTGTAGTATACGGTTGCATTAGTTTAACAGTACTGTCACAAGAGCCATTATCTACTACAATGACATGATTATGAAACTTACGAATAGAAAATATGGACTGTAAACAAGACTCAATTTGCTTTTCAGAATTCCACGTCAGAATAACATAGCCGATTCGTTTCTTGGAGGGATGGTTTTCTTTTTTTTTCATATCATCACCTAACATTAAAAATTAACGTAGAACTTCCAATTTCACG
>CANQXM010000078.1 GCA_947627835.1 uncultured Bacilli bacterium
CCCGCAATGTAATATACTTTATCTTTGATTGTAGCTACAATTTCCTTAATGCTTTTCGAACTTACTTTAATTTGTTCTTCACTATTTGGGTATGTAACATATAGATAACCATCGATTTTATAGTTTCTTACAGATGGGGTTTGGAAAGATGTTGGTTCATTTACTAGTTTATTCATGCTAACCATTTCCCATTTGTTATTATTTCTAACTCTTCCTTCTTTTTTACTGGTTCCCACTTTACGCATTTTTTTATTTTTAGGAACTAATTCCCATTCTGTATTTGTTTTTTTATCAACATAGTATAGGGAGTTTTTATAAGTTCCTAGCATATATCCATCATGATACAAGCTATCTTTAAATTCCCAAGTACTTACTTTATTATCTTTCATATTTAATAGATAAGATTTATTAAAGTAGTAGTCTTCATTATAATCTGGAATTACGAGATAATTTTTGATTTTGGCAACATTTGATATATCATAGATATCTTTTTCAAAAATCGGAATGTTAGTTTTTTCTTTGTTATTTAATTTATAGAAGCCTTTGTAATTCCAAATATAATAGGTATTTTCATCGATGTTTTTTAGATCAATTTTTTCATAAGTTTGGGTTTGATAAGCAAAAGACGGCCATAAGTCGGGATCTAATTTGCTTTTCATATCTTCATCTACTAAATGATAGTCAATTTGGGTTGTATCTTTTAGACATTGTGGATAGGTGGTTTCTTTGTCAATATATGGTTTTATACAAATGGTATCGTTACTTTCATAGGTATCTATTTTTTCAATTCTTTGTTTTTTAACATGGTATTTTCCTTCTAATAGCATGGTCCATGTTTTCTCTTCTTTTTGGATGACAAAGGTATAAGCACGCAAGTCAGCGTTATAATATTCGGTAATGTGATAATCCGATTGATCATATTCTTTTTTATAATCTCTAGCATGAAAGATGGCATAGAAGATGAGTATTACAATTAGAATGATGATTACTAGAGCAATGCGGCGGCGTTTTTGTTTAATTTTACTCTTCTTCATATTTTTTTTGTAATCCATATTTCTTTTTTTCTTCCATCATAAATTCGGTTACGTTGGTTTCAATTTCGGGAAGACTCTTTTTATCTAAATTTGAAATAGCCACCACTTCTTTGATTGTATCAATTGTTACTTTTCCCCATAGTAATCCTTGATAAACTTCTAAGTCATTAAACATATCTGGTGTAATTGAGGTTAAGAAATATCCAAATAATAATCTTTTTTGACCGATTAGAATTCGTTTATTGGTTACTGCTATGACACTTGTGGAAAAAACATCATAAAATAAATCATTTTTTTGACCTACGAATGTGTATTTTACAACTTCGCCTGGATTTAAATGCTTTTCGATGACTTGCGCGTGTTTTTGAATTCGATACCAAGATACTGTTTTTGGATATTTGTGTTTAAATAATCTTGCTTGATCATATACTGCACCCATACTTTCACCTTCTTGTTTCTATTTTATAATTTTTTTTTCATTTCTGCAATAAGGCTTTCCAAACGGATTTTTTTATTTTTTACTTGGAGATAAGGAATAGATTCTTTTCATGACTTCTTCCCCATCGTAATGATCGTATTTGGGTGCTCGATCTATTTCAGGAATTTGAAACAAATCCTAATATTTTAATTTAAAATGATAGGTTGCTACTCCAAGTGGTGTGTTGATGCCTGCAATAAAATCACCCTCAAACATTGGATCATTTTCTTCATCAAAGTGCTTTTTGGATTTCCAAGATAGATTGGGATTACAATTACATAATGTGCAAAACAAAATTAAGCGATGGCGATAGAGTTCTTCAAAGGTATGATGTCCGTCACTAATCTCTTTTGTATTTATGTGATGTTGTTTTTTCTCTTCTTTAATTAATGTATTTATTGATTCTGTATTCATATGTCCCCCGTTTGTTTGATTTTCTAATCTAGTTTTCTTCTACTTTTTTCTAACTTTCTTTCTAGTCGCAATTGTCTTACTTTTTCTTTTCTTATCTCTTCTTGATTGATATTACTAGAAAGGGCATTTACTAATCTTTGATGCAAATCGGTTTCTTCTTGGGTGTAGAATGATGCAGCATTGTTTCTTTGGGTTAAAATTAAATCTTGGATAGATATCGTTGCTATAGGATCATTTTTACTTGTTTTTGAAAAGTAGTCTATGTAGCACTTTAAATCTTTAGAACCCCCTATTTTTAGGTATTCATTTATCAATAATCTTAATCCTGGATCTGAACGATCAATTGCATACATCATAGGAATATCGATGTTTCTTCTAAATTCTTTTGCAAATAGAAAAGCTCTTCGCGGACCTATTCTATTGCCACCGCGTTCGATGATTCGATACATAGCACAATTTAAAATTCCTTCTTTTTGGGAAATCCAGTTATCTGCATTTGTAATGGCTTTTTCTAGTTCATTATTTTTAGGTAGTTCAATGTTCTTTTCCTTAAATAATTCCATGACTTTTCTTATATTTAAGCCCTGCAATTCTTCATCATGAATGACCCCATGCGTGTAGCCAGAAATATTTTCGGCCATTTCGACTTTGCCATCTTGCGTTACGTGAAGATGTGCTGCTCTGGTTTTGGGATTTAAATAAACGACATCTTTATAATGGGGAGATTCAAAATAGCGTCTTTCTTCCCAAGAAAGTGATTTTAGAAATACACTTGCGTTATAAAAATCAGGCCAATCTAGATATCTCGTATCTGCATTTTCATCAAGTAATTCCTTAATATAAGGATTATTTTTAAACATGACATCATTCATCTTTGCATTTTCTTTGCCATAGCAATACATTAACCGGTTAATTTCATCATTGGGATATCTTAGTTCATACCATACTGCAATTTTTTCAATTAAATCTCTCATCCGTTTTGGATATTGATATCTGCCGCCATCGGAATAGAAATCTTTTATCATTGTTTCATAATACCATTTTATAAATTCATTTACTTGATTTTCTAAATCAATGGATGATTTTATGAATCCTGCTTTTTTGGATGCTTCTAATTCACTTTTTGATTGATTCTTTATTTTAAATTTTAATAATTCTTCTTTAATACTCATTTTAATCTCCCCATAGAAATTCATACCATGATTATACAATATTCTTTGAATCATTTATAGAAATTTTATTGATAACTTTGCTTTTTTCGTATTCCATAAAATATCTTGTTTCTGTCGATTCTTTGATTTTAAATCCTAATTTTTGATACAAGTTAAAAGCCGGAATGTTTTCTTTATAAACCCATAAGTAGACTTTAGAATTCTGATTTATTATTTCTGTTAATAAGTTGGTACCAATTCCTTTTCTTTGGTAGTTTTTATCTAAGTATATTTCATCTAGCAATAGACCATCTTTATATTTTTCTAATAGTAAGCACCCAACTTTTTGGTTATTTATGATAATCATTTTATAGTCATTTATTTGTTTTGGAACTGTAGTTTTCACATAGTTAGTTATTTTTTCAATTTCTTCTTTAGGTAAATCTTTTGCATAATCTAAAATACTTGCTAATTTATAGGACATTAATTGCTTTAGATCCTCTTTGGTTGCGCGTTTTAATTGATAATTATTCTTTTTTTTCATAAATCATTCCTCTTTTTTATTATAGTTGATGAGAAACTATCCTTATTAATTCTAGTTAATAAAAGTTCTTTCAGTTATAATTTTAATGAAGTGCATTTTATTTCTTTATACTAAATTTCTCTATTGAAATCTACTGACACATATGTCGATTTTCAATGAAATTATACAGCATAATGGTGAAAAAAACAGCATAACATTGAATTTTAATAGTACTAATGCTATTATAAATCGTAACTGTGGGGGACGATTTTATGGAAAATGGAAAATATACAGTTAATAGAGACAATATTTATGTTGGAAAGGTTGTAAGAACTGATAGAATTTATCGTCATGAAGGAAATGCTGTTTTTTTTCATTCTAAATTCGGTCAATTAGAAACTGGAAATTGGCTTTCCTATCGAAGTATGTTGTTTGTTCCAAACGAAAAAAAATTCTCAAATGATTTGTTATATCAGAGTCCTAGCTATCCTATACTTAATATTACTGATGATGAAACTTGTTTAAATCTTGGAGAAAAAAGTGTAGTAATAAAAGAGGCTTGCAATTTAGCATTATTACTTGAATATTTTGGATATGATAAAATTTTGAACTTTGAAGATATATTGAGAATAAGAAAAAATTTCTTTAATGGAAAATTTGCTATGGATAATTGTGAATTGTTTGGTTATAAAGAAACTAAACCAGAAGATTTGACATATTATAAAAATGGTATTGAGATTACAGATCCTAGAGAATTAAAAGGGGTAATAACTCAAGAAAGAAAATCACAGCAAGCAGGGCATCGATCATTTACGGGAGTTTCTGAAGGTATCTTGCCTAGAGAATATTGGGACGTTTTAAATGAAATGGGAGATAATGATTTCATGCATGCTATTGAATGGCATGAAAAAATAAATGCCTTTGCGCCACATAAACAAGAAGGCCCTATTAAAAAATTAGCCAAAATTTAATGTAAAAGTATTGTATCAGGAACATTTGTTTAATATAATTTGTTTTAGGAATACTTAGTTAGTTTAGGTACTATTCTCCTTTACTTTTTAAAGTGGAAGGAGGTGAAATTATGAGAAAATCAGAGAAATATCTTTGTTCTATCATAATACTCCTTATTATTGTGATTTTAATCATATTAATAAAAATGGTACCAACTGTATAAGTCGGTACTAGCCTATAATTTGGGAATAGTACCTAACTCGTCAAAATTAGGTATTCCTTTTTTATTTTATGCAAGTTTCCTTGACACATTCATTGTAACATAAAAATACAATTTTTATCAAGTGTGTTTTTTAAATTGGCAAATTTTAGTAGAAATAAATTACGTCAAGAACAATTGTTTGATATAATTTTACTGGATACATTTGAAATATGTCAGGTGCTTTCCCTTTCTATTTATCAATAGATAAAAGAAAGGTGGCGATATTTATGACAAAAAGAGAATCTTCTCAATTTATTATAATATTACTCCTATTCTTAGTCGTAATTATTTTACTTCTAAAATAGCAAAAGCATCTGATTTCAACATTTGTTGATTTCAGATGCAATCCATAAGGGATAACATCTGATTCACCCAATCAAATGTATCCTTTTTTATTTTATGCA
>CANQXM010000079.1 GCA_947627835.1 uncultured Bacilli bacterium
TGCAGTAATTCCTTATGAAAATGCAACACACTATGCCTACCTAGAAGAAAAAAATAAAACCATTCGAATTATTAATTCTCTAATCAAGAAGGAGTAAAAAAATGAAATTTATCTTTTTATTAACCATTCCCATTTATCTTTTATATATAAATCTAATAAGTACTTCCTCACTTCATATGCTTCAGCAAAACCGCTACAACCGAGGATATCGTTATAGTAAATGGATCAAAAATCATTTTGCTTCTCTTTTTATAAACGAACAACTACTATATCTCGTCTTTCTGATCTTTTCTTATTGGAAGACTTTAAATCATATGACCCCATTGCTTTTTATTCTCATGCTTCTAATCCTTTTACAAAAAAGATGGGATACCAAAAAAAGCACTATTACCAAAATTCCATTAAAGAAAACGGCTCGTATTAAAAGACTGATTTTTACCAATAATCTTCTATATCTTTTGATCTGCTTATTTCCTTTATTTCACATGGAAGAATCTTGGTGGAGTATCAACTACTTATATCTAGGATTCTTAGCATCCATAAATCCCCTTATGATTCTCTTAGCTAACTTTTTAAATCGTCCCCTTGAACGTGCTGTAAATCATCATTTTCGCGTGCAAGCACAAAAAAAACTAAAAGCTATGACCAACACCGAAGTCATAGGAATTACGGGAAGCTATGGAAAAACCAGTATTAAAAATATCACATATGAAATATTAAGTGAAAAATTTAATGTCTTTAAAACACCAGAAAACTACAACACTCCCTATGGTCTCATGATTACAATCAATGAATATTTAGATAAATACAATGACTACTTTATTGCAGAAATGGGTGCTTGTAAAAAAGGCGAAATCAAAGAACTTTGTGACTTAGTAAAACCGAAATATGGAATTTTATCAACGATTGGTGTCGCTCATTTAGAAACCTTTGGAAGTGAAAAAAACATCGAAGATACCAAATTTGAATTAATTGAATCCTTACCCAAAGATGGCTATGGAATTTTAAATGGGGATGATCCAAAACAACTTCATCATGAAATCCAAAATACCGTTTCCATTGGTTGGATAGGAATTAATAATAAAAAGGTTGATTGTCGAGCCGAAAATATTCGCATGAGTAAAGAGGGAACTACCTTTGATGTCATCATGAAAAATGACTCCAAAATCTATTCATTTCAAACAAAATTACTAGGAAAAAACAACATCTATAACATTCTTTCGGGGATTTTACTTGGGTACCATCTTGGCATATCCATGGAAGAACTAGCAAAAAGTGTGAAAAACATCAAACCCATTGAACATCGTCTGTCATTATCAAAATATTATGATATAATGCTAATCGATGATGCCTATAATTCAAATCCAATCGGGGCACATAGTGCACTAGATGTACTCATGATGATGCCTGGAAAACACATTGTAGTAACTCCAGGAATGATTGAAATGGGTGAACAAGAAGAAAAAATAAATTATGAATTTGGGAAATATATGGCATCTCATACCGATGAAGTCATCTTAATTGGAAAAGAAAAAACCAAACCAATTTATGAAGGCTTACTAAGCGAAAACTTTCCCAAAGAAAAAATTCACATTTTAAATAATGTGATGGAAGCATTTCCACTTGCAAGAAAATTAAAAGAGAAAGAAACATATGTATTAATAGAAAATGATTTACCAGATACATTTAATGAAAAAACGAAGGAGTGAAAAACATGTTAAAAGTAGGAGTGATTTTCGGAGGAGAATCCGTAGAACATGAAGTTAGCATTATTACAGCAGTTCAAGCGATGAATAACTTAGATGAAAAAAAATATGAAATTGTTCCTATATATATAGGAAAAGATCGAATTTGGTATACCAGTCCACAATTAAGAGAAATGGAAACTTATAAAAATTTGGCAACCATTCCAAATATTGCTGATGAAGTAGCTTTAATAAAAAGAGGAAATGAATTTGTTCTTCAAAAGACCAAAGGCATCCTAAGAAAAGTGGTAACGGCAATCGATATTGCCATGCCAATTGTTCATGGAAAAGGCGTTGAAGATGGTTCCCTTGCTGGATACTTAGAAACTTTAGGAATTCCTTACGTTGGACCATCAATCCTAGGAGCTTCTGTAGGTCAAGATAAAGTCGTTCAAAAGCAAATTTTACAAAGTGCCGGTGTTCCCGTAGTCAATTATGTATGGTTTTATGATTCAGAATATCAAAATGATGAAGCAGTCATCTTAAAAGAAGTCAAAAAACTAGGTTATCCACTCATTATCAAACCAGCAAGATTAGGAAGCAGTGTAGGAATTAGTGTTGCCAAAAACGAAGAAGAATTAAAAAATGCAATTGAAGAAGCCATTACCTACGATGAAAAAATTATTGTTGAAAAAATGGTAGCCAACTTAAAAGAAGTCGATTGTGCTGTTTTAGGATCCAAAGATCATATGGAGTGTTCTTTAATCGGAGAAATGATCACCGATCACGACTTCTTAACATTTGAAGATAAGTATTTAAAAGATGGTGGCAAAAAAGGCGGAGCGAAAACCGAGGGAGAAATCTCCTCAAGTGGCTTTAAAATTCCTGCCAAATTAGATAAGGAAATCGAAAGTCAAATCTATGAAGAAGCCAAAAAAGCCTTTCGTGCTTTGTGCTTAAATGGCGTAACCCGTTTTGATTTCCTAGTAGATACAAAAGCAAAAAAAGTATACATAAATGAACCCAATACCATTCCAGGATGTCTTGCCTTCTTCTTCTTTACCCCAAAAGGAAAAAACTATGAGACTCTTTTATCAGAATTAATAAACCAAGCAATTCAAAGATATAAACAAGAAGAAAAGAAAGTAACTCGTTTTGATTCCAATGTTTTAAGTACGTATGATGGCAAGAAAATCAAATTAAAGTAGCGCAAGCTATTTTTTTTCATAAAAAAATTACGATGACTCGTAATTTATCGAATTCCAACTGGAATTTTTTGTTCTTCAAAAAATTTATCAATGGGTACACCAAGAACTTGACTAATATTCCATAAAACAGGAACACTAACCCCTTGTAAACGTTCTGCTTCAATCGCCCCAATTAAACCGGTTGAAACACCAATCATCTCCGCTAACTTAGCCTGAGAAATCATTTCCTTTGGATGATTCAAATTATAAAGTTGGCGATAATAGCGAACATTCGACCCAACTACTTTGAAGATTTCTTTCTTTTCCGTATCTAAATATAATCTCATAGTTCTCCCTCACAATATTTATTTTCTCATAAGTTCCCAGAATGTAAATTTATCAGAATTAACAAAATTATACCTATAATAAAAAATTCTAACTATCAGACTGCTTGAAAAACAAAATTACTACTAAAAAATGATTACAATTGATAAATTCACAAAAATTTTAAGAAAATAAGACATATAAAGAGAACGTTAAAGAAATAAACTGCATCCTTAAAAAATCTGCTATAATAAAAATAGGTGAGAAAATGAGATTAGAAAATAAAGTAGCCATTGTAACCGGCGGAGCAATGGGAAATGGACTAGGAATAACCAAAGTATTCTTAAAAGAAGGTGCAGAGGTTGTGATTTTAGATTATAGTGATCAACTAGAAAGTACGCTATTAGATCTAAAAAAAGAATATTCAACCATTTCTGGTTACCAAGTAGACATTAGAGATAAAGAAGCAATCACCAACATCGTAGAAGAAATTTATAAAGAAAAAGGGCATATTGATATCTTAGTAAATAATGCTGGAGTTGCACGTTTAAAAACATTCTTAGAAATGAGTGATGAAATTCGTGATTTTCATTTCGATATCAATATTAAAGGAACTTGGAATGTAACAAAAGCGGTATTACCAAAAATGATAGCAGGAAATTATGGACGCATCGTAAACTTATCAAGTGTTACCGGTCCCATGGTAGCAGATGCTGGAGAAGTTGCATACGCTACAACGAAATCTGCCATTTTAGGATTTACGAAATCATTAGCAAGAGAAGTGGTTGAAAATAACATTACCGTAAATGCCATTATGCCAGGATATATCATGACCCCAATGGTAGAAAAAATCGCTAAAGAAACCGATGAACAAAATCCAAAAAGCGTAGTAGATGGCATTGCTGCTGGAATTCCAATGAAACGATTAGGAACCATTGAAGAACTTGGATATCTTGCTTTATTCCTAGCAAGTGATGAATCTTCTTACATTACAGGACAAGGATATGTAATTGATGGAGGATCTACACTACCAGAAACCAAATCTGTAGGGGTATAAGACGAATATTTCGTCTTTTTTAATGCTCCAATATAAAAATCAAAAAATCCCATAAAATCCGCAAAATTTATACTTGATTTTCATAAAATATATTGCTATAATCGACTATGTATGACGGCAAAGATGTGCGAGGTTGCTGATACACTAGGCAAAGTTGTTAAAACTTTTCTAAATTCAGGGAATTCGTAACGGAGCTAGTCTATACTAGATATAGGCGAAAGGAGGACATGAAAAATGTCAAAGAACAGAGTTCGTATTAACTTAAAAGCCTTTGATAACAAAACGTTAGATTTGGCTGCAGGGAAAATCGTTGACACTGTAAAGAGATTAGGAGGAACCGTATCTGGACCAGTACCTCTTCCAACAGAAATTGAAAGAGTAACCGTACTTCGTGCAGTACACAAATATAAAGACTCTCGGGAACAATTTGAAAGTCGTACTCATAAGAGATTAATTGATATTATTGCTCCTAGTAAAGAAATTGTCGATGCACTAACTCATTTAGATTTACCAAGTGGTGTAGACATTGATATCAAATTATAAAAATAAAAAAGAAAGGAAATAAACATGAAAAAAGGAATCTTAGGACGCAAAGTTGGAATGACCCAAGTATTCACCAAAGATGGCAAACTAATTCCTGTCACAGTAATTAGTGTTGAACCCAATGTGGTTATGCAAGTGAAAACCATCGAAACAGATGGATACAATGCGATTCAACTCGGCGTAGTAGACAAAAGTGAAAAAAATGCAAGTCGTGCAAGTATTGGACACGCCAAAAAAGCCAATACCACTCCTAAGCGCTTCTTAAAAGAAATAAGAGACATGGAAGGCTCTTATAATTGTGGAGATAAAATTAGCGCTGACTTATTTGAAGTAGGAGAAATCGTTGATG
>CANQXM010000080.1 GCA_947627835.1 uncultured Bacilli bacterium
CCTTGCCAAGAATATTATAAATTTTTTAAAAAGCAAAGGGATTGACAAAATTGATACCTTACTAATTACCCATGGAGATAGTGATCACGCTGGAAATGCATTCGCAATTTTAAAAGCAATGCCTGTCAAAACGATTTTGTTAAATAAGGGAAGTGACACGCAAATAGAAGAGAAGATAAAACAAAAATATCCAGACAAAATCAATAAAAAAATTTCTTCATCTTATCTTCAAATATTAGAGCATGATACCAAAGAAAATGAAAATGAAAACAGCATCGTTTCAGAAGCTTGTTTCTATGACCTTTGCAGTTTGTATTTAGGAGATATTTCAAAAGAAGAAGAAAAAGAAATTTTAAAGAAGCTAGAAAGAAAACCAGATATCATAAAAATCGCACATCATGGATCTAAAACAAGTACAAGCGAAGAACTATTAAAGCAATTAAAACCCGTATGGGCGGTGATTAGCGCAGGAAAAAATAATCGCTATCATCATCCTCATCAAGAAACCATTAAAAATTTAGAAAAATATCAAATAGAAACCTATACGACAGCAGAAAAAGGAACCATTACTTGGAAAATTAAGAAAAAGAGATACACCATTATTTCATCGATATCATAAAATAAAATACATTATATATAATGTTTAGATACAGAAAAAGAGGGTCCTCTTTTTCCTTTTAATATGATAAAATAAACATGGTGGGGAATATGAATTTGTATTTAATATCATCCAGTAGTCGTGTTTTATTAACAGAAAAGCAAGATGAACTAATTCAAAATCAAAATAAAATTATATATAATGCCCAAGAACAAACCCTAGAAGATATTATAAATGAAGCATCCTACGTTTCCATGTTTGGAGAAATGAAATATATTCTTGTAAAAAATGCCAATTATTTTGGTACTGAAAAACTAAAAGAACAAGATGAAAAAATGCTTTTAAAATACATGGAAAATCCATATCCATTAACAACCATCATTTTTACAACCTATGAACCCATCGATGAACGAAAAAAAGTAACAAAAATGATGAAAGAAAAGGGAAAAGTGATTTTGATTGACTTGCCAAAGGGAATCGATTTATATAACAAAGTCGCCGATCGCTTGATAGAAAAAAAATACATTGCTGAAAAAGAAACCATCAACTATTTAATAAATGCTTGTTTAAACAATTATGATTTGATTTGTAATGAAATAGAAAAAATTGATTTGTATTATCAAAAACCTACGAAAATAAACTTAGAAACGATAAAAAATTTAGTTTCCAAAACCATCGTTGATAATAACTTCAAATTTGTAGATGCCGTGATTCAAAAAGACATCAAAAAAGCCTTCCAATACTTAGAAGACTTAACAATATTAAAAATTGAACCCTTAACACTCATTAATTTATTAGCAAGAGAATATCGAAACATGTTAAGTATGAAATTATATGAAGAGAAAAAAATAAATAAAAAAGAAATTCAACAAGAATTAAAATTACAAACTTGGCAATATGATAAAACCAAAAAGAATGCTGATACATACCATAAAGATGATTTAAAAGATTATTTAATTGAACTAGAAAAATTAGATGTAAAAATAAAAAGCGGCCAAATTGATAAAACCATTGGCCTAAAACTATTTATACTAAATTTATTTGAATATTAAAGCATCTGAATTTTCTCTACATTTTTAAAATTCATCTTTGCAACGGAAGCAAGCTTTTCCATGCCATATTTTTCTACAATTTCTTTGGCAACTTGATCGGCTACTTCATTAGCACCCTTAGGAAGTTCCATCCCAATCTGCTTGCTTAATTCATCCATTTTCATAAGAAAAATATAACGACTAATCACACTCGCAGCAGCTACACTCGCACACTTGCTTTCTGCTTTCGTTGTAAAAGTAATATTAGTAACTTTATCTACGGCCATTTCGATATGTTCAAAATACTTTTTTGGATATACAAACTGATCAACGACGATTTTTTCATAAGGATAATTTTTTTGCTTCATTTGAAATAAAACTTTGTTATGTAAAATCGCCTTAATTTGATTCATGTTATATCCTTTTTTTTGCCATTCATTATAATCATCATTAGATAGCGTATAACTAACATAAGGAATGCGTTTAATCAGTTCTGGGACAATTTTTTTGATTTTTTCATCAGTAAGTTTCTTGGAATCTTTAACGCCTAAATCATCTAAATAAGCAATGTCATCTTTAGCAGCATAAGCTGCAGTTACAACAATGGGGCCAAAAAAATCTCCCGTCCCAACTTCATCGGAACCGATGGTATTGGCAAAGATATAAAAATGATCAGAAGTCGTTTTTTCTTTTTTAGAATCGTTATGAATTTGAATCTTTCGATGGTTTAATTTCCACTCTAAATCAATCCAAATATTTGCATCAACATCAGCACTTAACCCCTGAAACATAATTTTCCCGGATTCATACAGAGTAATAATGGTATCAGCATCTTGAGCTTGAAAGATTGCATAAGGTGGAGTCTTTTCACGACGTTTATCACGGTAAAATGCAATGATCTTTTCTTTTACATTATCACTAACTTTAAAAACAATGGTCAATTTAAATCACCTAACTATATTCTAGCATAAAAAAGGTTTTCTTTTACAAAATATTATAATATAATAAATCTAAGAGTAGGAGGTCAAATATGACATTAACCATCGTCGATGCCATAATCATATTATTTTTATTAGCAGGGGCTGTAGTAGGTTTTAAACGAGGAGTTATCCAAAGTGCAACCATCTTTTTGGGAACTATTTTCATTATTATTTTATCTTATTATTTGAAAAATCCAGTATCAAAATTATTGTATACATTTTTACCATTTTTCAAATTTAGCGGAAGTTTAGAAGGCGTAACGGTACTAAACATTTTAATTTATGAAGCCATCGCTTTCTTGCTTGTATTCATTATCTTAAATGTAATACTTCAAATTGCCATTAAAGCAACCGGTATTCTAGAAAAAATATTAAAATTCACAATCATTTTAGGAATTCCATCAAAACTATTGGGAGCTGTTTTTGGACTATTAGAAGCATTCATTTATGCCTTTGTCTTTCTCTTTTTATTCTCACGTCTAAGTTTTACGGTTTCTATCGTAAACGAAAGTCTTTTAGCACCTAAAATATTAAATAGCACCCCGGTTTTATCAAGTTTTGTAGAATCATCTTACCAGTCATTTGAAGAAATTTATGACTTAAAAGAAAAATATGAAAATACAACTGATAAAAACGAATATAATAAAGAAGCACTTGACATATTATTAAAGTATAGTATTATTACCAAACAAAGCGCACAAGACTTAATCGATAGCAAAAAATTAGAAATTGAGGGCGTCGATGAAGTCCTTCAAAAATATGAATAGAGGATTTTCAAAATGATTAAATATTTAAAAGAAGAAAATTTACAAGAACTTGTAAAATCTGGAACTTATTTAGTAGATTTTTATGCAGATTGGTGCGGACCATGTAAAATGCTTGCAAGTGTTTTAGAAAATATGGAAGATGTAAATATCATCAAAGTAAATGTCGATGAACATCCAGAAATTGCAAAAGAATACGGAGTGATGAGCATTCCCTTAATCTTAGTTTATAAAGACGGACAAATTACCAATAAGCATCTTGGCTTTATAGATGAAGATCAAATTCGCAAGTTAATAAAAGAAAAGTAGCACGAAATTTAAAAATTGCTACTTTTTAATTGCCATTTTTCCAGCAGTTACATAACTTCGTAAAAGTCCGCCAGCTCCCAGTTTCGTCCCGCCAAAATAACGAACAACAAATAAAGCATGATGAGATAACTGTTCGCTTTCCAAAATACGATACAAAGGCGTTCCCGCTGTATTGCTAGGTTCCTTGTCATCACTTTTCCCCGCCGTATTAGAAAAAAGATAAGCATAAGGAATATGATTCGCTCGTTTATGCTGCGCTCTTAATGTTTGTAAAATCTCTTTTACTTCCGTGACATCCGAAATCTCATACAAGTAACCATAAAACTTTGACTTTTTAATTTCATAAAAAGAAGAACCAATAAGTTGCATGAAATCACCTATGTCTATTATAATAGCAAAAAGGAAAATTTACTATAAACGAATAAAAATATAGTATACTAAAATAAGAAAGAGCGAGGATTATGTTTAAAGAAAAATTAAGTTTAGTTCCCCATTTACCAGGTTCTTATCAAATGAAAAATAAAGATGGCGTGATTATCTATGTAGGAAAAGCCAAAGATCTTCATCGCCGAGTATCCTCTTATTTTAATCGTACGCATACTGGAAAAACAGCCAAAATGGTGAGTGAAGTAGCAGACTTTACCTATATTATTGCAAATAGTGAAACAGAAGCTTTTATTATGGAAATTAACCTAATTAAACAGTATGATCCCAAATATAACATTCTATTAAAAGACGATAAAAGCTATCCATACATTGAATACATTGCCAAACCTTACCCAAAATTAAAAGTCTCCAGATATTTAAATATTAAGAAAAAAGATAATAAAAAATTATTTGGTCCATACCCAAATGCTTATGCAGCAAGAAAGATTGTCAATTTATTAAATCGTTTGTATCCATTAAAAAAATGTGAAGGAAATCCCAAGAAAGTTTGTTTATATTATCATATTGGAGAATGTTTAGGATACTGCGAGAAGAAAATTGATGAAGAAAAATTAGATCAAATGCAAAAAGATATTTTAAGTTTCCTAAATGGAAATGATAAAATTCTAACGGATAAAATGAAAGAAAAAATTAATGCCTATAGTGAGAGTCTAAACTACGAAATGGCACTCGAATTAAAAAAAGACTTGGATTATATCAATATCGTATTAGATAAGCAAAAAGTAGAACTCCATGATTTGACAAACCGGGATTTAATTGGTTATTACTTTGATAAAGGCCATATCAGTATTCAGATTTTCTTCTTGCGTAATGGGAAATTAGT
>CANQXM010000081.1 GCA_947627835.1 uncultured Bacilli bacterium
GTTCGTTTAGGTGTTACTATTGCTAAAACGCTTGCTTATACTCTTCATATTCCTATTCGTGTGATTAGTAGTGTTTGCATCAAAGCTGTATCGAATCAGGAGAAGGGGTTTCATTGGTTTGGCGTTCAAGAGAAGAATGGGTATTTTGTTGGTAATTTTAATGATAGTGATGAACTTTTAAATGATTATTTATATATTAAAAATAGTGATTTTGAGGCCTTTCAAAGACAACATTCGGTGATTGTAGATGTTCCTTTGGATTTTGAAGCAATTTATCGTTATTCACGCCGAATTCACCCTTTAAATCCACATCACGTTAATCCTCTTTATGTAAAGAGTATTGAGGTCAATCGATGATTCGTCCTGCTGTTATTTCTGATATTGAAGCGATTTATCTACTTGGGGAACAACTTCATGCTAATTATCGAAAGACAAATGATTTGATGGCTCTATTTCGGTTATCCACTTATCATTTTTGGGTAGCTGTAAGTAATGAGGAAATCGTTGGTTTTTTAAGTGCTGTTAGTCTCAGTGATCATATGGATCTTTTGGATCTTTTTGTATCGGAGGCTTATCGCAAAATGGGCTATGGAGGATTGTTGTTACAAGCATGTAAAGAAAAGGCAACGGAAGAGCAATTGGATGTTTTTTTGGAGGTAGCAAAGGAAAATACCCCTGCGCTTTCTCTCTATGAAAAAAATGGATTTCATGTGATTTCAACGAGAAAAGATTATTATGAGGGCCAAGATGGCTTTTTGATGAAATGGAGATGGAATGATGAAACGTGATGTTGTGATTTTAGCAATTGAGACTTCTTGTGATGAAACGAGTATGGCATTGGTTAAGAATGGCAATGAAGTTCTTGCCATGACGGTTTTGTCGCAGATGGATACGCATGCTGATTTTGGAGGAGTTGTACCCGAGATTGCTTCGCGGATGCATACCGAAAATATTACGATGGTTCTTTCGGAAACTCTTGCTAAAGCAAATATGGATGTTTCCCAAGTTGATGCGATAGCAGTTACTTATTCTCCTGGTTTATTGGGAAGTTTATTGGTTGGTATTGAATGTGCTAAGGTGCTTTCTATGGTTTATGATAAGCCTTTGATTGCAGTTAATCACACGATGGGGCATATTTTTGCTAATCAAATTGAAAATGAAATGGTTTATCCTCTTTTAGCACTCATTGTAAGTGGAGGCCATACTGACTTAGTTATGATGAAAAGTCCTTATGATATCGATATTTTGGGAAGTACGGTTGATGATTCTATTGGAGAAGTTTATGATAAGGTGGCGCGGGTACTCGGATTAAAATATCCAGGAGGACCTAATGTGGAGAAGTTAGCACGTGAAGGTACTTTTAGTTATAATTTGCCAAAGGCCATGAAAGAACCTAATTATCAATTTAGTTTTAGTGGTCTTAAGAGTGCAGTGATTAATTTGGTTCACAATGAAGAACAGCGGGGTCATGAAGTTCGTCTTGCAGATTTAGCCAATAGTTTTCAAACCGTAGCTGTTGATGAATTACTCCGTAAAGTGGAATTAGCTTTTCAAAATACAGGAGTGAAAGAAATGATTTTAGCAGGTGGGGTTTCTGCGAATCGTTATCTTCGTGAAAAGATGGAGGAACTTGCTAATAAGTATCAAGTACATTTTCATGTACCAGCATTTCAATATTGTACCGATAATGCAGCTATGATTGGTGCTGCTGCTTATCCGCTTTATTTAAAGAAGAAGTTTGCTTCCTATGATTTGAATGCTCAGAGTAACTTTGATATTAAAGCGTATATTGAGACGTTAAAGGAACCGTAAGGGTTCTTTTTTTCTTGGTTTTCTTTGTTATTATTTCTGGCATGAAAAAAGAGAATTATTCATTCTCTTCGGTTGGAATCGTTTCAGGGGTTCCGGGAATCTCTGGTGTTTCTGGTTCTGTTGTAGATGGTGTGTTTTGATTTTCAACCGGTGATTCTTCTTTGCCATCTTCTTCGGATGGTGATCCTGGAACTTGAGTTGTTGGATCATCTTTTTCACCAGTATTTTCTTTATTTTCCTCTTTATCCGTATCTTTGTCTTTATCTGAAGGCGTGGTTGGATCTTTGGTTGGTTTTGAAGTGATCTCTTTACTAATGTAAATGGTAACGCTTGAAACGTTTGGTAAGAAGGTTCCTTCGTGAACGCTTTGATTAATGATAATACCAGGATTTGATTCGCTTTCTACAAATTCTTTTTGTAAGGAAATTCCATGGCTGGAAGCCCAGTTTTCAGCGTAAGTAACATTTTGACCGGTTAGGTTCGGCATGAGTTGTAATGTTCCACCGCTATAGATTCCTTTTCCTGCTACGTCACTTGTGTAGTCTTTGTCATCGTTGTAATCATATTGGAAGGTTTTAATGGTTTCAATGGATAGTAATCCTAGATTTTCTTTCATTGCTTTGGTAATGGCTTTTAATGAGTTTGGATAGTATCCTAAAGCGCTGGTATACATTTCAGCTCCTGGCAACCAAACATTTAAACCATATGGTTCTAGGTAAGTTTTTTGAATGTTTATGAAGTCTTTTCCATTTAAACTTGATAGTAACATATTTTTGATGGTTTGATAGAATGATAAGATTTGATCGGTTTGCATGTTCGTTGCAATGTTATTGGTAATGGTGCTTAGAATGTTTTCAAAATCACTGAAACTAGACATTTGCACGAGTTTTTTGGCTACGGCTTCGATAATGGCTTGTTGATGTTGATTTCTAGCAATGTCAGAAGTTAAATAAAGATGACGGCATCTTGCGTAAGCGAGGGCTTGTTCGCCATTTAAGTGAACGTTTTTACCAGGAGTAATGCAGACGAGGTTTTCACCAAATCGACGTTGGGAATCTTGTTCGCAGACGAGGCCTTTGTGAGCGCTATCGTAAGAGAAATCTGGTTCTTCGACATCGACATCGACTCCTCCAAGGGCTTCTACTAAATCAACGACTCCTTTGAAGTTTACTTTAACGAAGTAATCAATTTGGATATCTGTCATTTGCTCGATGGTATTGATAACACAATTGGTTCCATAAGCAGCAGCAGAGTTAATTTTGTTATAACGGTTGTGGTTGCAAGCAATTGGAACGTACATATCTCTTGGAATTGAAAACATGGTTGTTGATAGGGTATTTGGATTAAAGGTTACAAGCATTAAGGTATCTCCGTTAAATGCTGCGTTTGGATTTAATCCCCCTTGACTTTCTGAATCAACTCCGAGAACTAAAACGGTGAAAGGCTCTGTCAATTTTTTGGTTGATACGAGTTTGCTTTCTTCTGTTTTCATTTCTTTCGTGTACTCATAAACAATTTTGGTATCGTCTTTAATGGTTTTAAATTTTTCTTCGTTTCCAAAAAGAACTGGATAATCTATAGAAACAAAGACGCCATCGATTACATCGTTATATAAATCGTTTAACATAATTAGGTAGTCATCATAAGAGACAATTTCGTTTTTGATTTGTTCTTTTTCAATCATTTCTTTTGCTAGGATGTAACCTTCTCGATCATTTTCGTTATTGATCATTCCTAGTTTGCTTTCTGAAGTGATTTCTTTATCTTTTTGGGCAATTACTACGGATGTGTAGGTAGATGTTTCTTTATTCGTTAAGTTTTCAAGGTTGTTATAAATTTTATCAATGTAGTAAGAAAGCCCGATAAAAATTGGAATCCATATTGTGGTTAGGATGGTTAGGGTGATAAATGTTTTTTTCCATTTTTTAAAAATGCTTTTCCAACCAATTATCAGATAAATGATTCCATAAATTGCAAAGAATGCTATGATGATATAACGAATTAAATCTTCAATCCCTGTTAAACTTAATAAACTTTTTCCTATAAAAATATAAGAAATTATATATCCAATGCTTATTAAAACATAAAAAATAAGCATTCCTTTACTTGCGTTTTTGAACTTTTTTTTCATAACTACTAATTCCCTTCGTCATTCTTTTTCTGTGTCTTATTATACAATATTTTTTTGGTCTTCTCAATAGTTGATATTTAGTTGACAAAGAACTTGGTTGGTCTCTTTTTTCTTTTCCTTATTTTTGGTATAATTTTTATAAGAATGAAGGTGAAAAATGATGGAAAAAAGACAAATTCAATATTCCAAAATTTTGCTTTTCATCTTTTTTTGCTTTTTCAGTTTTCAAGCTTTTGTTTTTGCTGATACAACCTATGGAATTATTAATGGAACGGAAGTTAATTTTCGTAGTGAAGCACGCGTAGGAAGTAATGTAATTGCTATTTTAGATAATGGAACTACGGTAACGGTTAAAAATGCTTATGCTGTAAAAGGTGCTGGTTGTGATGCTGGTTGGATTAATATTACTTATAATAACCGTGATGGTTATGTATGTAAGTCTTATCTTTCTATTGCAGGTCAGGATGTTTATCTTCGTCCATGGACGACTCCAAAAAAGGCCATTTTGGGAGGAGCTATTTTTACAGCAAGAGGATATATTAGTGCGGGTCAAAATACCAGTTATTTGAAAAAGTTTAATGTAAATCCAAATTCAAAATATGGCGTTTATACAAATCAGTACATGGCTAATTTAGCTGCACCTTCTAGTGAAGCCTCTATTAGTTATAATAGTTATAAAAATAATGGACTTCTTGATTTACCACTTGTATTTGAAATTCCAATTTATGATTCTATGCCTTATGAAACGAAACATCCAACCATTAGTAGTGGAGTTAAGGAACAGTGGACTGTGACTGATGAAGCTTTTGAAAAACTTTTGGATGATCAAGGTTTTCCAGAAACTTATAAAGTAAAGTTACGGGCAGTTCATACGGATCATCCCAATTGGGTGTTTAAAGCACTTCATACAAAACTTGATTTTTGGACTTCCGTTTATTGGGAGAAAAAGGTAAGTTCGATTAGTGCTTGTTCTGCTTGTTATGAAACGCCACTTGATCAGACAGAG
>CANQXM010000082.1 GCA_947627835.1 uncultured Bacilli bacterium
TATAGTATTGATAATACAGACTTAACCAAAATTCGTGAAGAATTAGATAAAACCCATTATGGTTTAGAAGAACTAAAAAATCGCATTATTGAATATGTGGCCGTAAAAGAACGAAATAAAGAAATGAAAAGTCCAATTTTGTGTTTGGTAGGTCCACCCGGAGTAGGAAAAACATCCATTGCTATTTCCATTGCCAAAAGTCTAAATAAAGAATTTTATAAAATTTCCGTCGGAGGACTCAATGATAGTACCGAATTAAATGGTCATCGAAAAACCTATATTGGTTCTTCACCTGGAAAAATTATTCAAGGTTTAAAAAAATGTGGAACCAAAAATCCTTTATTCTTAATTGATGAAATCGATAAAATGGTTAATGACTTTAAAGGAGATCCTGCAAGTGTTCTTTTAGATATCTTAGATCCCGAACAAAATTGTATGTTTACAGATAACTATATTGAAGAACCTTTCGACTTATCTCAAATCTTTTTCATCTTAACTGCCAATAATGAATATAATATTCCGGTAGAACTTCGTGATCGTTTGGAAATCATTGAACTATCCAGCTATACTTTATTTGAGAAAATTGATATTGCCAAAAAGCATCTTTTTCCAAAAATATTACAAGAACATGCTTGCAAACCCAATGAAATTAAAATTACCGATGCTACCCTAGAATTTATGATTAAATCCTACACCAAAGAAGCCGGAGTTCGAGAATTAGAACGGATTTTATCAACCATGGTAAGAAAAATCATTACCAGCAGTATCAAAGAGAAAAAGCCGATGAAAAAAACAATTACAAAAAAAGAAGTCATTGAATACTTAAAAGAGCCAAAATATACCGAAGAAAATGTTATCAAAAACATGTCACCCGGTCTCATTTATGGCCTTGCTTATACGTCAGTTGGAGGAGCGGTTCTACCAATTGAATCTTGTTTATTTGAAGGATCTGGAAAAATAATCTATACCGGATCTTTAGGAAAAGTAATGCAAGAAAGCATTGATGTGGCTTGTTCTTTCATCAAATCCCATGTCGATGAATTAAAAATTAATGACTATTATTTTAAAACAAAAGATATTCATATTCATGCTTTAGAAGGAGCAATTCCCAAAGATGGCCCATCGGCTGGAGTAACCATTACAACATCGCTTATTAGCTTAATAAAAAAAGAAAGTATTCCCAATAATGTTGCCATGACTGGAGAAATTACCTTGCGAGGAGATATCCTACCAATTGGAGGATTGAAAGAGAAATTAATCGGAGCATACAATGAAAAAATAAAAACGGTGTTTATTCCTAAGAAAAATCATAATGATTTAAAAGAAATGCCAGAATTCTTAAAAGAGAATATTCAAATTATTGAAGTAAGCCACTACCAAGAGATTTATGAGTATTTATTTGAGAAAAAGAACCGTTAAGATAAACAAATTCATATTGACATTTTGAAATGCCATACCTATAATGAAACTATTAAGGCGATGAACAAGAGAGTAATAATGCCAAGTTTTAAGAAGAGAGTCTAAGTAGGTGAAAATAGACAAATGAGGGATTATGAAAATCACTTGGGAGCTAAAAAACTGAAACCAAAAGTAAGTTTTTCTTCGCAGAGTTCTGCGTTATCAAAAAGAGTATAAAAAAAGGTGGTACCACGAAAAGTTCGTCCTTTGCGGGTATCATCTTTTTTCGTTAAGGAGGAAATTTTATGAAAAAATACAAATTATTAGAAAACAAACCGGTAAGTGAAACCGAAGAAAAGATTTTAGCATCTTGGAATAGTGTCGATGATATCTTAAAAGAAACCATTGAAAATCGCGCTTCAGCTCCTACATGGGTTTTCTATGATGGACCTGCAACTGCTAACGGTCATCCCGGACTTCATCACATGCTTGCCAAATTTTTAAAAGATACATTTTGTAAGTACAAAACCATGAAAGGCTATAAAGTCATTCGTAAAATTGGTTGGGATACCCATGGGTTACCAGTAGAATTACAAGTTGAAAAAAAATTAGGTTTCAACAGTAAAAACGATATCGAAGCATACGGCATTGAAAAATTTAATGAAGAATGTCGGAAAAGTGTTTGGGAAAACGAAAAAACATTTGCAGATTTAACAACCAAAATGGGGCAATTTATCGATTTGAAAAACCCTTATGTCACATATCAAAATGACTATATCGAAACCGAATGGTGGATCTTAAAACAATTTCATGAACAAGGCTATTTCTATTTAGGTAGTAAAATTTTACCATACTGTCCTCGTTGTGGAACCGGTCTTGCTTCCCACGAAGTTGCCCAAGGATATAAAGAAATCCCTGTAGATACCGTATTTGTACCAATGAAGAAAAAAGATAGTGACGTCTACTTCCTTGTTTGGACAACCACCCCATGGACACTAATTTCCAATGTTGCATTGTGTGTAAATCCAAATGAAAATTATATCTTAGTAGAATCACGTGGCAACAAATTCATTTTAGCAGAAAAACTCGCTCCAACGATTTTAGATGATTATCAAGTATTGAAAACTTACAAAGGAAAAGATTTGGAATATCAAGAATATGAGCAACTCATCCCATCTCTTCAAGTAGATAAAAAAGCCTTTTATGTCACTTGTGATGAATATGTAACCATGGACTCTGGAACCGGTATCGTTCATATTGCTCCTGCATTTGGGGAAGATGATGCCAAAGTTGGAAAGAAATATCAACTTCCATACTTAAATCCCGTAGGAGAAGATGGTAAATTTAAAGAAGGTTTATGGAAAGGTATGTTCGTCTTTGATGCAGATAAAGAAGTCATTACCTACTTAAAAGAAAATGATAAACTATTTAAAAAACAACGCATTACCCATAACTACCCACATTGCTGGAGATGTAATACACCACTCATTTATTATTCAAAACCAAGTTATTACATTGAAACAACCAAATTTAAAGATAAAATTATCAAAGCCAATGAAAGCGTAACCTGGGTTCCAAGTTATGTAGGTGAAAAACGATTTGGTAACTGGCTAGAAGAATTAAAAGACTGGGCCATTTCAAGAAACCGTTACTGGGGAACACCACTACCATTGTGGAAATGTGCTTGCGGACATGAAATCATGGTGGGTTCTAGAAAAGAATTAAAAGAACTTGCTACTACCGAAATTGATGAAAAAACCGTTGAACTTCATCGTCCATTTGTTGATGAAATCAAATTAAAATGCCCAAAATGCGGACATGAAATGACCCGTGTAAAAGATGTTATCGATTGCTGGTTTGATTCTGGATCGATGCCATTTGCCCAATATCATTATCCATTTGAAAATCAAGAATTATTTGAAAGCCAATTTCCAGCAGACTTTATCTGTGAAGGAATCGACCAAACAAGAGGATGGTTTTACACCCTTCTTGTAATCTCAACCTTTGTAAAAGGCTGCTCCCCATTTAAAAGCGTTTTAGTAAATGAACTCATCTTAGATGCCGAAGGAAAGAAAATGAGTAAGAGCAAAGGAAACATTGTCGAACCATTCAGCACCATGAAAGAATATGGCGCAGATGTAACCCGATTCTATCTTCCATACGTTTCTCCAATTTGGACTCCACTTCGCTTTGATACAAAAGGCTTAAAAGAAGTATATTCTAAATTCTTAAATCCTTTAAAAAATACCTATAACTTCTTTGCAATGTACGCCAATACCGATGAAATAGATATTCAAGAATGTCAAATTCCATATGAAAAAAGAGAAGAAATCGATTTATGGTTATTATCGAAATATAATCATTTAGTGGAATATGTAACCAATTCTTTTGAAGAATACGATTTAAATAAAGTAGTAAGAGCCATCACCAACTTTGTTTCAGAAGACTTATCCAATTGGTATATTCGTCGTAATCGAAAACGTTTCTGGGCTTCCACACTTGATGACTCAAAAAAAGCAGTTTATATGACAACTTATGAAATATTAGTTGGAATTTCTAAATTAGTTGCACCAATTACACCATTTATTAGTGAAGAAATTTATCGCAACTTAACCGGTGAAAAAAGTGTTCACTTAAGTGATTATCCAGTTTGTGAAGAATCTTTAAAAAATGATGAATTAGAAGAAAAGATGGATCTCGTTAGAAATATCATTAGTATTGGTAGAAATATTCGGGAAGAAGTAAAAATTAAAGTTCGTGAACCATTACAAGAAGCACTTTTAGATGATCGAATCAAAGAAAAAATCAAAAACTTGACATCATTAATTGAAGAGGAATTAAATGTTAAAAAAGTAAGTTTTGTAAAAGATTTAGGAACTTATATGGAATTCATCATCAAGCCAAATTTTAAGGTTGTTGGAAAAACACTTGGATCAAAAATGAAAGATTTCCAAAATGCTTTGGAAAATTTAAGTGAAGAAGAAAAAGAAGCTCTTCAAAGAGAAGAAAGTATTACCATTACGATCCAACAAGAGCCATTAAAAGTAACGCCAGAAATGGTAGAAATTCGCATTAATGCCAAAGAAGGCTTTGATGTATCCATGGATCAAAATACCTTTGTTATTTTAAATACCGAACGTACCGAAGAATTGATTTTAGAAGGACTTGCAAGAGAATTAGTTTCAAAAGTTCAAAATATGAGAAAAAATCAAGAATTTGAAGTAGTAGATCGAATCATTCTTTCTTACCAAGGAACCGAAAAAATGGAACGTGCTATTGCCATGTTTGAACCATATATTAAAGAAGAAACCTTGGCAACAGAAATCAAAAAAGCGGATAACTTAACAGAAAGTGTTGATTTAAACGGAGAAGAAACTTACTTAAAAGTAGAAAAAGTCACTACCATGTAGTGCTTTTTTTTGAAAAATTTTTAATGAAAAAAAGGAAAATGAGAAACTTTCTTTAATAGTAATAGTAGAAGGAGAGATTCTTCCAAAAAAGAAAGGAGATGTTTCTCATTAAGA
>CANQXM010000083.1 GCA_947627835.1 uncultured Bacilli bacterium
CTGCTAAGGTTTCTAATGTTGGTGTATCTCCCGCACATGCCATAATTATGTCAGGGTCAACATTTTGATCGTTACTAGCAAATTCCCAAATTCCAATTCCTTGACGACAATGAAGTTTGGCTTGCTGGATATTAAGCCATTGGGGTCTTGGATGTTTACTGGCAATGATTAAATTAATATAGTTTTCCGATTTTATACAATGATCAAATGTTGATAATAAGCAATTCGCATCAGGAGGTAAATAAATTCTGATGACATCCGCCTTTTTTGTTAATAAATGATTTATAAATCCGGGATCTTGGTGTGTATAACCATTATGGTCTTGCTGCCACGTATGACTTGTTAATAAAATATTCAAAGATGGAATTGGTTTGCGCCATGGAATTTCTTTAGCCATTTTTAGCCATTTGGCATGTTGGCCAACCATAGAATCGACGATGCGAATGAAGGATTCATAACTATGAAGGAAACCATATCTTCCGGTTAAAATATATCCTTCTAGCATTCCCTCACATAAATGTTCTGATAGCATTGAGTCAATTACTCGTCCATTGTGTGATAAAAATTCATCATTGACTTCAATGTGATTTACCCATTGACGATTGGTTGCTTCAAAAATTGCATGTAAGCGGTTTGATAATGCTTCATCTGGTCCAAATATTCGAAAATTTTTTCTTTCTTCATTTACTTTCACGATATCTCGAATAAAAGTTCCTAATACTCTCATGTCTTCTTTGGTTATGAAGCCAGGGTGAGGTACATCTATTGCATATTCTTGATAATCAGGTACTTGAAGTTCCTGTTTAATTCCTCCATTTGCTACTGGATTTGCACCCATTCTTTGTGATGGATTTGGAACAAGGTCTTTTAATTCGGGACGTAAGTTTCCTTCACTAGTGAATAATTCTTCTGGATGATAGCTTTTTAACCACTCTTCTAATCTTTTGATGGTTTCAGGATGTTCTTTGCTTATTTCAATGGGAATTTGATGAGCGCGGAATGATCCTTCTATTACTTTTTCATCGATGACTTTTGGCCCGGTCCATCCTTTTGGAGTTCTTAAAACGATCATTGGCCAGCGTGGTCTATCCTCGTTTTTATTGTCACGTGCACGTTTTTGAATATCATGAATTTTTTCAATTACCATATCCATTGTTGTTGCCATTTGCAAATGCATGTCCATTGGCTCGCTGCCTTCTACATAGTAAGGATCCCAGCCATATCCTTTTAATAAATTGTCTAGTTCTTCTTTAGAAATCCTAGATAAAACTGTAGGATTGGAAATTTTATAACCATTTAAATGTAAAATTGGAAGTACGGCTCCGTCTTGAATAGGGTTTAAAAATTTGTTAGCATGCCAACTTGTTGCTAGAGGCCCAGTTTCGGCTTCCCCATCGCCGATTACGCATGCAGCTATTAAGGTAGGATTATCCAAAACAGCGCCAAAGGCGTGAGAAAGACTATAGCCCAGTTCGCCTCCTTCATTTATACTACCTGGTGTTTCGGGAGTGGCATGACTGCCGATTCCTCCTGGAAAACTAAATTGCTTGCAAAGTTTTTTTAATCCTTCTTCGTCTTCTGTTATGTTTTGGTAAAATTTTGTATACGTTCCTTCTAAATAAACATTTGAGACTGGTGCTTGTCCACCATGTCCTGGACCACAAACGTAAATCATGTTTAAATTATATTTTTTTATTACTCGATTTAAATGAACATAGATAAAATTTTGGCCTGGAACAGTTCCCCAATGACCAACTAATTTTGATTTAATGTCTTGGAAACTTAACGGTCTTTTTAGCAAGGGATTATCTTTTAGATATAACTGCGCACAAGATATATAATTTGTAGCTCTCCAATAGGCATTTAGTTTATTAATTACATCCTCACTTAATCCATTTTCTCTCACTTTAATTTCCCCTATCTTTTTTTATTATACAATATCTGTTTTCGAATGGCTAGGCGAAAAAATTGAATAGTTTTTTAATATTCTACATTTTTTGACAAGCGAGTCTGTTATAGTACGTTTTCATGAAAACAAATGAAATATTAAATGAATTAAAAAAGTTAAAAATTGAATTTTGCAAAATACAATGCAAAAATTGGATACCTAGTAAATCACAGGGTTTTGGAGCAGCAGGCCGAACTTTAGAAATATTACTTCATAAGCCAGAAGACCAACTTCCTATTGCGGATTATCATGGTATTGAACTTAAAACCAAAATTGAAGGTAGTGAACCTTATATCGGTCTTTTTTCTATGGCACTGGATAATAAGCCACTGGAAATGCAACGTTTGCTTAATTTAGGAGGATATTTAGATAAAAATTTTAAGCAATTTAAAGTTTTTCAGGCAAGTGTTTGGGGAAATTTTGCTAAAATGATTGGCCCTTATTACTACCGCTTAAAGGTAGATTATCCATTTAAAGTTGTTCGACTTTTAATTTTCAATGGTCATGGACAACTTATCGAAAAGCAAATGTCATGGTCTTTTGAGCAATTGCAAAAGCGTTTGGAAGAAAAGTTACAATATTTAGCTTTTTTTAAGGTTAAACGATGGAATCTAGACGGAAATATTTACTTTAAATATACTGATATGAAATTATATCAATTAAAAGATTTTGCTGAATTTTTAAATTTAATTGAAAAGGGCATCGTTCGGGTAACCTTCAAGCTTTCTTTTTTTAGGCAAGGAGAAAATTTTGGAAAAGTCCATGATCGTGGCACTACTTTTGAAATAAAAGATTATAATTTAGAAAAATTATTTGATTGTATAGATTTATAGGTGGGAGCCAGGGGTTGCCCAAATAAAAAAACTCGCAATATACGAGTTTAATTAACGAATGGTCGAGAAGACAGGATTTGAACCTGCAACCCCTTGGTCCCAAACCAAGTGCACTACCAAGTTGTGCTACTTCTCGAATTTGCTATTTTAATATATTTTCTTATACTATATTAAAATATATTCATGAATAAATAAAATGGTGCGCCCAAAGGGAGTCGAACCCCTAACCTTTAGATCCGTAGTCTAACGCTCTATCCAATTGAGCTATGGGCGCAATATTGCTTAGCGCAATATCATTATATTATATGGCTTTTAAAAATTCAAGTTTTTTGATTAACTATTTTTATTTTGAAAATCCATTTTGCTGTAAAAATGCAGTGAAATTACTATATGAATTATATCCAATCATGCCAGCGACCATTTTTCCTTTATCAAGAATTGCCATCATTGGTGTTACATGAATATCACCGAATGGTAACTTATCCCCATCAAACTCCATTTCTATATTCAATAAACTTGAAAGTTCTTGATAATCTTCAGAAGTTAAACTTTCTTGACTGATGTCTAGATAAACCGTTTGATATTTGTATTCATTTTGGGCTTGCTGTAAATTTGGTAACATTTGTTTACAAAAACTACAAGTACTTTTACCGATGTATAATAAGAATCGATCTCCACTTTTTATTTTTTGTACAACTTCTGGAGATTTTAATGTGGTAAACATACTAACATCATAATCTGAACTAGCTGTATTTGTGTTATTGGCACTAGTAGTATTTCCATCCAATTTTTGAGTATCCATTTTAGATACAATTACAATATTTAAGATGGTGTTTAATACTAAAAAAGCAATTATTACATATAATATTGTAAATATTTTTGACTCATTATTTTTTTTCATAATATTTCCTCGTTGTTTCATATTATAGTCTTATTTTTTGGGAAAAGCAAATGAAATATGTCATTTTTTTTCGCTTTTTCTTTTCTTTTTACCTGTAATATATTGTTTCATTGCTTTCATAGCATTTCGTTCTTTTTTTAAGTTTTCAATATCTTCAATTGGAATAGTATCAATTTCAATTGCACCGTCTTTGCATGAAATAATTATTTTAATTTTGTTACGTTTCAACGATGATATAATAATTTTATCGTCGTCTTCTAGTATTATTTCATTTTCTTCTTTTTTAATAAATTTCAATTTAATCCTCTCTTTCAATATCTTCAAAAATCATGTCATTAAAAAAATCTTTTAAAGGGATTTCTAAACCTTCACATATATGTATAATAGTTAACAATTTGGGATTTTTAGATTTACCGGATATCAAATTTTGTACAGTGCTTTGTGTCAAGCAACTCAAGCTAGCCAACTTATTAACTGAGATATTTTTTTCATCGCAAATTTTAAAAATTTTTAATGTAATAGCCTCAGATAATTTCACTTTGACCACCTTAACAAAAGTATATCAACTATGCTTTATATTCTATTAACCACGGATGGTTAAAAATCCTCGCTAATAGCCGATAATTTCTAACTTTTTGTCCCTTTCTGACAGGTCTAATTATAGTTAATTTTTGATCAATTTTATGTCGAGCTACGTCGAAGATTTTGATATTCATTTTTTCTATTTTTTAAAATTTATTTGAAAACTTTTTTTACACTTTAAGACACTTTTTTTATTCTTTAAAACATGCCAAAATGTTAATCTAATGTTAAGTAGACACTTTACATTTTTTGCTATATTTTTGTGATTATTTCTAATAAAAAACTTCAATTCTTTATAAATTGAAGTTATACTTGTAAACAATTTAAGTTACAATAAAAAAAGCCCTGCTTTGAAAGGCTTTAATTTACAAATGGTGGCTCGTTTGGGATTCGAACCCAAGACCCTTTGATTAAAAGTCAAATGCTCTACCAACTGAGCTAACGAACCAATAAAGAATGGCTGCCTCGGGTGGGCTCGAACCACCGGAATGCAGG
>CANQXM010000084.1 GCA_947627835.1 uncultured Bacilli bacterium
CACCCATAGCTACCACTTCATCTGGGTTTACTCCTTTATGTGGTTCTTTGCCAAGTTCTTTTTTTACTAAATCTTGAATATATGGAATTCGTGTTGATCCACCTACTAAAATGACTTCATTGATATCACTGGCTTTTAATTTGGCATCTTTTAGTGCTTTTTTAACTGGTTCTAGGGTTGAATCGAATAAATCACGGCACAAATCTTCAAATTTTGCTTTAGATAATTCCATTTCTAAGTGAACTGGAGAACCATCTTTTTGAGAAATGAATGGTAAGCTGATTTGTGTTTTTGCCATTCCAGATAAATCTTTTTTGGCTTTTTCTGCAGAGTCTTTTAATCTTTGCATTGCCATTTTATCTTTCGATAGATCAATGCCTTCTTGTTTTTTAAATTCACTTACTAAATATTCAATGATTCGTTCATCAAAGTCATCTCCACCAAGGCGGTTATTTCCTGCTGTTGATTTTACTTCAAACAAGCCATCTCCAAGTTCAAGAATGGATACATCGAATGTTCCTCCACCTAAGTCATAGACTAAAATGGTTTGTAATTTTTCTTGTTTATCAAGACCATAAGCAAGTGCTGCTGCAGTTGGTTCATTGATAATTCTTTTTACATCTAATCCTGCAATTTTACCTGCATTTTTGGTTGCTTGTCTTTGGGCGTCATTAAAGTATGCTGGAACTGTAATGACGGCTTCTTTTACTTCTTCTCCGAGATAGTTTTCTGCATCTTTCTTAAGTTTACTTAAAATCTTGGCAGAAATTTCTTCTGGAGTCCATTTTTTATCGTTTGCAGTTACCTTTTCTTTGGTTCCCATTAAACGTTTAATCGAAGCAATTGTATTATTTACATTGGTAACAGCTTGACGTTTTGCACGTGCTCCGACGAGTTCTTCTTCTCCTTTAAATGCTACGACACTTGGTGTTGTTCTTTCTCCTTCATCATTTACGATTACTTTTGGTTCTCCACCTTCTAATACTGCGACACAACTATTTGTTGTACCTAAGTCAATACCTATAATTTTTCCCATATTTTTCACCTTTCTTTATTAGTCATTTACTTTCACCATTGCATGGCGAATGACTTTTCCTTTATATGTATATCCTTTTTGGAGAATGTCTATGACAATTCCCTTTTCGGTATTTTCTTCATGGTCCGTTAAGACCGCTTCCATGGTATCTGGATTGAATGCCAGTCCAATACATGGAATTTCTTTAATTTCATATTCTTCTAAGACGTTTTTAATGTTTCCATAAATCATTTTAAATCCGCTTAGGAATTTGGATACTTCATCTTGTAAGTTGGTATCATCCATGTTGATGGCTCTTTCTAAGTTGTCAATGTTGGGAAGTATCTTTTTAATGAACTCTTCCCCATCATATTTTAAGATGCGCTCAATTTCTTCACTATTTCTTTTTTTGATGTTTTGAAGTTCCGCATTAATTCTTAAAATCTTTTCGTTTAGATTTTGAATTTCTTCTTTTAAAAGTACATTTTCTTTGGCTTCTTTGGAAGGCTTTTTTTCTTTCTTTTTGGGAAGTACTTTTTCTTTTCCCTCTTCTTTCATTTCTTTTTTTATTTCTTTTTCTTCACCCACGTTAATCCTCCTCATTTAAATTTTCATTAATGTAAGATAGAAGTCCAACAACCCGATCATATTCCATTCTTTTTGGTCCGATAATAGCAATCGTTCCTTCTTCTCCATGATAATGGTAGGTTGTTTTAATTACGGTAACGTTTGGATCAAATTCGTTTTCTTCTCCAATGTAGATGTTAATTCCTTTTTTGTTTTCTTCAATTTTTTTAATGAGTTTTTCATCTTCAAATTTGGAAGTGATTTTCCGAATTTCTTCGACGTTATTGTATTCTGGTTTTTCAATCAATTTGTGTTTACCACTAAAATGAATGTTTTCTTGTAAGTTACTAGCAAAGTTTTGAAAAGCTTCCATAAAAATATGATAAACGGATTCGTATTGTTCGATTTTTTTACTGATGATTGGTTTAATATCATATTCTAGTCGTTCGCTTACTTCATCAATGGGGGTCCCTAATAGCATTTTATTAATAATCTCACTGGTTTTTACTAATTCTTCAATTCGAATTTGTTTGGGAATTATAAATTGTTTATTTTGAACGACTCCTTGATCCGTACAGACGACCGCGATGATTTTTTCTTCCGATAGCGGAATAATACTTACTTGTCTTAATGTATTATTATGGGACTTTTTTCCTAGCACAATGCTGGTATAATTGGTAATTTCACTAATGATTTCCACACATTGATTGATGGCATCAGACAGTTGTAAATTGTTATTGGAAAAAATGGTTTGAAGTTTTAACACATCTTCTCCGGTGAGCTCTTTTGGTTTCATTAGATTTTCAACATAGTAGCGATATCCTTTTTCACTTGGAATTCTTCCGGATGAGATATGGTTTTTCTCCAGTAATCCCATTTCTTCTAAGGCGACCATTTCATTACGAATTGTTGCCGAAGAACAATTTAATTTTTCACAGAGGGATTTACTTCCGACTGGTTTTACGGTTTTAATGTAAGACTCGACAATTTCCTTTAGTAGTTTTTTTTGACGTTCTTCCATAGGAACCTCCTAGCACATATTTTATGCAAGTGCTAATACCATTATACTAAAAAATTAGCACTTGTCAATCATTAATGCTAATTTTTTCTTTTTTTGACAAATTTCTAAATTTTATTAAAAAATGATAGATTACAAAGAAGATACTTGCAAGGAAAATTAAGAAGTAAAAACTAATGCCACGCAAGAGGATCATCGATGAAAATGCTAAGGCATTTTCATAGATAAATCGGTTAATTTGCATGGTTAGTGTTTCCCCAATCATGACTCCTCCTGGAAAAGGAACGGAATCAATTGCTAATGTAATTGCTACTTGTAAGAAGAAGATGGTTATGAAGTCATAGTTGGTTAAGCCAAAAGCGCGGTAGATGAAATAACTAACTGCAAAAAGAAATATTCTTTGAATTATGATGATGAAAAAGGAAGAAAGAATTAATTTTGGTTGTGTTTTAAAAATCCGGGCACATTCATGGTATTCTTTTAGGGCGTTTTTGGCACTTTCTTTTTTGGTTTCTTTATCTTTTAGCAATTTAAAGAAGGAAAGAATATTAATTCCTAGATGAACGATTTTTATGGGTAAGTTTTTAAAATAGATTAAACAAAGGAAAAAGGAAATGGCAAGAATGTTTAGAATTAATCCTAAAAACATTAAACTAATAAAGAGAATGCCATTTGAAAAGATTAGTTTGGGAATCATCATCATAGCTAGAATGCCGAAGAGACAAATGGTTAGTTTGTATAGTATGGTATTAATTAAAATGGCAACGGTACTTTTTTGATACGGAATCTTGTCCTTAGCCATGTAATAAGCTTCTACGGGTTGTCCTCCGGTTGAGGATGGGGTGATTGCTGCGAAATAAATTTCAATGCAGTTATAACAAAAACTTTGAAAAAATGTGATAGGCATTTGAAAAGATGCACAAATTCGTTTTAAAAAGAGACTTCCACAACATAGATAGCATAGGACACATAAAATGGAAATACCAATAAAAAGTTTGTTACAACTTTGTAAAGAAATCATTAAATCATTCCAAGAATATTTGGAAAAGATATAATAAAACGTAAATCCAAATAAAAGGAAAAAGATCGTGATGGATAAAAAATAGTTCTTTTTATTTTTCATGATGCTCACCTATTTTATTTTACCATACTTTCTTTTTCTTTTGTTTTAAAGTAGTGTCTTTAATAAATTTTCTTCAGCTTCTAGTTTTTTTCTTTCTTCTTCTACTAGATTTTGTGGAGCTTTTTGGACGTAGCCTTCATTTTGAAGTAATTTTTTTCTTCTTTCAATACTTGCTTTTAAAGTTGCAATATTTTTTTCTTTCCGCAACTGTTCTTCTTCACTTTCTACTTTTTCATAGTAGATTTTAGCTTGGTAGTTTTTGAATGTTACGATGAATTTTGTGTCTTTTTCTTCTTCTGTCAGTTTCTCTTCAATCTTTAATAGTTGAAGAGCAATCTCTGGAAGTTTACTTTCTAATTTTACTTGATAGTCTTTGCCAATTTGATTTTCTTGTTTCTGTTTTCGAAATTGTTTTACGAATTCAAGAACGTCATTCATTTCTGCTTCTTCTTTTGGATACAAATATTTTTTCTCTTCTTTTGGATAATCACTGGTTGTAATTTCTTCTTCTGGGTTTATAGCATGGAAGATTTCATCTGTTACATAAGGCATGAATGGATGAAGCATTTTTAATATTTGAATGAGTGTGTAACGAAGGGTGCTTTGCGTATTTTCTTCTTGAATTGTAAACTTTGCCATTTCAATATAAGAATCACAGAAATCACTCCAAATGAAATCATATACTAAGGAACCTACATTTTGAAATTCATAGCGATCCATAAATTTTCGAACTTCTTTTATAGTATGTTCCAATTTTGATAGTATCCATTTGTCTATTTTATTTGGTTGTTCTAGGTTTATTTCTTTTAAATTTTCGGTATTCATTAAAACGAATCGAGCAGCATTCCATATTTTATTAATAAAGTTCCAGGTAGATTTGACTTTTTCTTCTTCAAAGCGCAGATCTGTTCCCGGAGCGGTCGATGTAGCAAGATAGTATCTTAAGGCATCTGCTCCATATTCATCAATAACATCCATTGGG
>CANQXM010000085.1 GCA_947627835.1 uncultured Bacilli bacterium
AAACAAAAATCACTATAAAGCCTTATAAACACTTGGCTAAAGAGTGATTTTTTATTTTATTAACTGTCAAACTCGGGTTATAACATATCTAGGTATTTTCATTATTTTCATTTTTCTCTTTTCCATATATTATCCATGAAAGGGGAAAGTGTATGTTATTTAATAATCGCGATTTTGATTTTTCGTTTTTTGAAATACCTGGTAGTGATTTTCAATTAGAGATTGAACGCGGGAAGTTTGTCAGTCCTGCAACGGGCTTTTTGCGTGGAAATATGATGCGAGATGAGTATGTACCTTATAAAAATTATAATGAAGTCAAATTGATTCCTACTAGTAAAAGAGAAGAAGTGTTATGGAAAATTATGGAACTTTCTTTTGCCATTACGGATTTAAATCTTTATTTAGATGGACATCCAAGTGATTTAGAAAGTTATGAATTGCTTCAAAAATACGTGGATGAAAAACGTGCTTTGGATCAAGAATATGTGACGAAATATGGTCCACTTAAGGTTACAAATACAAAAACTAAACAATATGAATGGACGAAGAGTCCTTGGCCATGGGATTATATGGGAGGTAATAAGTATGTTTAAGTATGTAAAGCACACCAATTATCCGATTCATATTCGTAAAAAAGATGTCAAAATGGCAAAGTATTTAATTAGTCAATTTGGAGGATCTAATGGAGAACTTGCTGCTTCGTTACGTTATTTTTCACAAAAGTTTAATATGCCAGATGATTATGGCAAAGCACTTTTAAATGATATTGCTACTGAAGAATTGGGACATTGTGAAATGATTGCTACAATGGTTCATCAACTTGTCAAAGATGCAACGAGTGAAGAATTAGAAGCTTGTGGTCTTGGAGGAATTTTTACAGAGCATGGTAAGGGAATTTATCCTACCGATGCCCTTGGAAATCCATTTACAGTTACTTATTTTGCTGTAACGGGTGATGTTCTTGCAGATATTTCTGAGGATATAGCAGCAGAGCAAAAAGCACGAGCTGTTTATGAAAATTTGATTGATCTTACGGATGATGAAGATCTTCTTGGGCCACTTCTTTGGTTACGTCAGCGGGAAATTGTTCATTTTAATCGTTTTAAAGAATTATATGAACATTATCAAAAATTAGGTTATTAAACTCTATTCTACGTTTGAGTAGAGTTTTTTTCATGAAAATTTTTTGCTTTTTTGTTTCGAAAACTTTCAAAACCAATATTTTTGTGCTAAAATGAAAAAATAAAGGTGTGAAACAATATGAAGGAAGAAAAAGAAACAAAAAAAACAAAGACGACGACGAAAAAAAGTCCAAGTAAAAAAAGTACTACTACAAAAAGTGTAAAAGCAGAACCTAAGAAAACTGCTACCAAGAAAACTACAACGAAAAAAACTACGAAAACAAAAAGCACTACGGAAAAAAAGACTCCTGCTAAAAAGACAGTTACTAAAAAAGTAGCGGTGAAAAAAGAAACGGGTGTCGCAGAAAAGAAAGTTGCTCCTGCAAAAACAACACGTGCTGCAAGTAGTAAAACGGTAAGTACTATAGCGTCTCCAGCTAAGAAACGGGGAAGACCAAAAGTACAAAAAGTAGAAGAAGTTCCAACTCCTATTCAAAAAGAGGTTGAACCGAATTTAGAAGAAGCCATGAAAGAAGTATATATGGAACCAGATGAAACGTTTCAAAGTGTTCGAAACGATTCTAAAAAAGAGATTCCAGTATCTAATTATTTAATTGTAGCCATTATTGTTATTTGGGTTTTCATTATTGCTTTTATTGGTTTTAAACTTTATGGACGTTATGAAGAAAAATTATATCAAGATGGTTATTATATTCATGAAGGATACTTTAAAGAAAATGCTAGTAAGAATGTTTCTATTCAAAAATTAAATTTGGCTGATGTCAATCAAGTGATTACTTCTTCGAGTGGAAATTTATTTATTTTCTTTAATTTCCGTGGTTATGAAGAAACTTATCAACTTGAAAAAGATTTAGTAAATGTTCTTTTGGAACATCATATTCAAAATAATTTTTATTACGTCGATTTAACGGATGTTCCTACAAGTGAAAGTTGTGGACTTCCTTGTGCCATCAATAGTGAATTACATCGCAGTGAATTTACCAATGCTCCAGCGATTGCTTATTATAAAAATGGACAACTTATGGATATTGCTCAACGTGAAGATAAGAAAGTTTTAGAAGCTGCTGATTTTGTAAAAGTTTTAGATATGTATGAAATTAAATAGGAGTTCTTCCTATTTTTCATTTGGAGGTTTCTTATGATTAATGTTGTTTTATTTGAACCGGAGATTCCTGCTAACACTGGGAATATCATGCGTACTTGTGTAGCAACTCATACAAAGTTACATTTGATTAAACCCCTTGGTTTTTCTCTTGATGATAAGTATGTGAAACGAAGTGGAGTCAATTATATTTCTCATTGTGATTATACGGTTTATGAAAATATTGATGAATTTTTTGCTAAAAATCCAGGAACTTATTATTTTTTAACGCGCTACGGTCATCAACCTCATACTCGTTTTGATTATAGTGATCCGAAAGAAAATCTTTATTTTATTTTTGGTAAAGAAAGTACGGGAATTCCTAGAGAAATTTTAAAACCCCATTTGGATCACTGTTTGCGTATTCCAATGACGGATCAAGTAAGAGCTCTCAATTTATCTAATACTGTGGCGATTGTTGTTTATGAAGCTTTACGTCAGCAGAATTATTTGGATTTACTTTTTGATGAACCACACAAGAGTAAGACGTATATTGAAGAAGCATGATGGGGGAAAGGGAATGATGATTTGTAAGAATTGTGGAAAAGCACTCGGTAGCGCACAAGCAACTTGTCCCTTTTGTGGAAGTTTTATATCAAAAGATCAAGTTTCTTCGTATGTGGAAATGAAAAAGGAACGGGAGCGTGATTTGCGTCCAAAACTTGTTAGTGAACGATATGGAATGGAACCGATTGTTTATGAGAAAAAAACTGAAAATAAGTCTTTTGTCTTTTTTCTTCTTGGTGGTATTGTCTTTTTGATGATTCTTTTTGTCATACTTTTCATAATCTTTTAGCTTATGGTTATATTAAAAACAGGTGATCTTTTGTGAACTTGTTTTTTCTTTGCATGAAAATTTTTTTTGCACGTATTTTAGATGTAACGATTGGAACGATTCGCGTTCATGTTCAGTTGCAGGAAAAATGTTTTCTTTCTTCGGTCCTGGCTTTTTTTGAAACACTCATTTGGTTTTTGGTAGCAAGGGAAGCCCTCACCATTCATGTGACTAGTTTTTTGATTCCAATTTCGTATTCTTTAGGTTATGCTTCTGGAACCCTGATAGGTGGAGAATTTGCACGACGGTTTTTACCTGGGATTATCAGCGTGCAAGCAATTATTGATGAATCTCATGAACGAATTATTCAAGAACTTTTGAAAAAAGGATATCAAGTATCGGTGCTTGAGTTAAAAAATAATTTTGATGGCAATCTTCGAATGATGCTTTATTTAGAGATTCAGCGAAAAACTTTTCCACGCATTCAAAAAATTATTCGTCGCTATGATCCTCATGCTTTTATTGCTGTTAGTGAAACAAAAAAAGTTTTAAATGGAAAGCTTAAATAAGCTTAAAGTCCTTATGAGAAAAGGATTTGCTTGCAATTCGGTGAATCTATGTTATAATACAAGTATCAGATTTAAGTGGGCAGGAATTCCCACTTTTATTTATGTTAGAGGTGATGAAAAAAAATATGGATGAGAAGTTGGGCATTCTTCGTAGTCATATCGAACCGGTATTACAAGAGATGGAAATCTTTGTAGATTCTATCGAATATGTAAAAGAAGGAACTTATTATTTTCTTCGAATTGTTCTTGATAAGGTAAATGGGATTGATTTAGATACGATTGTTAAAGCAACGAATTTAATTAATCCAATTGTGGATGAGTTAGATTTATTTCAAGATGCATACATTTTGGATGTACTTAGTAAGGAGAGAGGTTAAATGAATGCAAAAGAATTTATGAAAGCACTTGATCATATTGTAGAAGAGAAAAATATTAGTAAGCAAGTTGTTCTTGATGCCATGGAGCAAGCACTTTTAACTGCTTATAAGAAAAATTTTGATAGTAAAACGAATGCAAAAGTAGTGATTAACCCAGATACGGGAGATATTAAAGTTTATTCTTATTTTGTAGTGGTTCCAGAACTGGATTTTGGAAAAGAAGAAACGGATGAAGAAGGAAATGTTGTTAAAATTCCGCCTGAAATTAATTTAGATGCCCAAATTACCTTAGATGATGCAAAAGATTTAGTTCCCGATATTCAAATTGGAGAAACGATTGAAAAAGAAGTGACTCCTCATGATTTTGGTCGTTTAGCAGCTGGAACTGCAAAACAAGTATTAACGCAAAAAATAAGGGAAGCCGAACGTAGCAGTATTATGGAAGAATTCCAAGATAAAGCTGGCGAAATGATGGTTGGAATGCTTGCCATGGAAGATGCTCGAAATTATTATGTTGATCTTGGAAGAACGAGAGGGATTTTACCAAAGAGTGAAATGATTCCTGGGGAAACGGTTGTCATGGGATCTAGTATCAAGGTGTATATTACAAAGGTAGAAGAAACTACGAAGG
>CANQXM010000086.1 GCA_947627835.1 uncultured Bacilli bacterium
TTACTGCCAATGTTTCCGTCGACCCACTCCATTAGACCGCTTTCTTCTACTATTGCCCTTTTGGTTACTAAGTTATAAACATCGGTAGACCAATTTTGAATGGTAGAATAACGACATTTAGCATTTTTTCCCACAAAAATCTCTACTACTCCGGCATGCAAAGAATTTTTGGAATAACTTCTTGCTGTACATCCTTCTATGTAGGAAAGTTCTGCTCCTTCTCCCACAATGATAATGGTTCTTTCAAATTGTCCTAATGATTCGGTATCAATCCGGAAATAACTTTGAAGAGGACGATCTAATTTGGTATAAGGAGGTATATAAATGAATGTTCCACCACTCCATACTGCACCATTTAACGCTGTGTATTTATTTTCTTTATAATTTACTAATGTATTAAAATATTTTTTAAAGAGTTCTGGATACTTTTTTAGTGCTTCATCCGTACTTAAAAAAATGATTTCTTCTTTGGAATTTTGTTTGTGATAAACTACTTCACTTTCATACTGATTGCTTACGCCACCTAAGTATTTTTCTTCGGCATCAATGACTCCTAAATCACAAAAAACTCCTCGCGTTTTTTCATTTATTTTATCCCAGTCGTCGACGGTTTGTTCTTCGGTACTTTTATAATATAAAATATCATCAAATGAAAAATCTAAAGCCGGTCCAAAGGTTGGATTGGCCATTTTTTCAAAGGCTTCTAGGGCTTTTAAACGGAATTCAAGCATCCAAGATGGTTCCTTTTTTTTGTTTGATAAATTGATGACAAAATCTTTCGTTAATTTTTCTTTCATAAATCATCACGCATTTATTATAACGCAGAAATTGTTTGGGAAACAATTGAATTTTTTAGATAACATTGTTATAATCTTTTTATGATACGGAGGTAGGAAAATGAATCTGAATACGCAAATTATGAATGAGAACATTTTATACCTTAATGAATGGATGAAATATAATACTGCTTTGCAAGGAAATCTCCAAATTGTCGGACCGGATTTAGTTTGTAATATTCACGGAAGAAATGAAGCAATTGATATTAGTGATTATTATCTTCCCAATATTTTATATAATCCTATTTTGAGAGAACATATTCAAGATAAGGATAAGATTAATGCTGAAGATTTATTTCGAATTATTCGTGTCAATGTCTTAGCAGAAAGTTTAAAAAGTCAAAAGAGTCATTCAGAAAATGAGTTATATATTACTAAAATGGATATGAAAAAGGATGACAATAATCAACTATTCTTGTCTTTTGAAGATAATTATGGACATAAATTTAAAGTTACTAAAAATATTGATCAAGTTTTACAAGTTTATCAAAAGTTAGCAGAGCAAAAAACACCAATCAAGTTATATGAATTAAAAGAAAAAATGGAGATGTTAAATCATGGCGAAAGTGGTCAATGTTGAAGATTATTTGGCACAGAAGGGTTCTCAAATGGAACGCTATCATTTAGAAGTTTTAGCACAAGATGGCAAATTATATGAAAAATATGTCAGTGATGAGGCTTTAAAGGAAGTTCAACATATTACTGAAAAAGTAGACGAAGCTTTATTAAATAATAATCAAGAGGCTTTACAATTGCAACGTTATATGCAAAGTGCAGAACGAAAAAATGAAGAACGCTATCATGAAATGAATCAAGCTCGGGTATTAAAACGAGAGGAACAACAGGCCGAGTCTCAACAACGTGCTGGTTATATTAATGCTGCTATTTTACTATCTTTAATTGCAAACTTGGGTATTTTGATTGCAGTCACCTTAATTGTTTTGAAGTTTTAGGAATTTTTCATTTTAAATTCCATATATTTAACTAGAAAGCAGGAGGATATATGGAAATATTAAAAGTATCTAGTAAATCAAATCCAAGTAAAGTAGCTGGTGCTATTGCAAATATTTATCGCGAGCAAAAGGAAGTTGAAATTCAAACCATCGGTGCTGGAAGTTTGAATCAAGCGATTAAAGCTATTGCTATTGCGCGGGGATTTGTAGCACCCAGTGGTGAAAATTTAGTAGTCGTTCCCGCTTTTAATGATATTGTCATTAATGGTGAACAAAAAACTGCTATGAAATTAATCGTTGTTAATAAGTAAAACAGGAATATCGCTTGAATATTCCTATTTTTTATTTTCCCATCTTGCAAATAAGCCACAAGGTAAAATTAATGAACTATCTTTTAGTGGTAATCCTAATTCATCACTGACAATTGTTCCTGGATGTTCTTTATTGACTGTCAAATATAAAATATTTTCTAAAACCGTTTTTGATAAACCGGTACTATATGAATTAATTAAAAATAAAAGAGGGTTTTGACTTAATAATTGTGTACATGATGCAACTAAATTATATAAATCTTCTTCGATGTTCCAAATTTCATTTTTGCTTCCCCTTCCAAAACTAGGTGGATCCATTAAAATGATGTCATAATGATTTCCACGTCGTATTTCTCTTTTTACAAACTTGTTCACATCATCTACTAAAAAACGAATGGGTTTATTTTCCAAATGATTTAATTTCATGTTTTCTTTTGCCCAATCCACCATTCCGCGGGAGGAGTCTACGTGAGTTACTTCGGCACCTTCTTTTAATGCTGCAATAGAGGCTGCTCCAGTGTATGCAAAGAGATTTAATACCTTTACAGGTCGTTTGGCATTACGAATTGTTTCCCTAAGAAAGTTCCAGTTGTAGGCTTGCTCGGGAAAAAGCCCCGTATGTTTAAAGCCCATTCTTTTTAAGTTAAATTTTAAGTCACGATAAGATATAATCCAGCTGGATGGAAGATTTTTATTTTTAACAGTCCAAGCTCCCCCACCTGTGTTACTTCGTTCATAGATGGCATCAATATTCTTCCATAATTGTGGAAATTGTTTTTCTGGCCATATTACTTGAGGATCTGGGCGTAATAACGTTACATGATTCCAACTTTCTAGTTTCATCTTATCGGCCATATCTAATATTTGATATTCTTGAAAATCTGTTACATACTTCATTTTTTAATGCGTTCCTTTGTTAAAAAAATAATAATTGGATCAATAAATTCTAAAATACCATGAATAAAAAAGAAATTGCCAATCATCAATATCTGAATTGATGTTTCGTAGTCAAAATTGATAGTTGTTAAAATTCCAGATAAAATAAAGATAATTAATAAACTAATTTCTAATACCCAAAGTTTACTTTTTCGATCGTTATAATAATCGGCTTTTTTTAATTTGATTAAAGACGTCATGATAATCCAGATGAAAAATAAAATGGTAAGTTGTAATTTGCTATCTTGAGGTGGATAGAAAATAGAAGCAATCGCAATGATGAAACTTGCAATGGCGGAAAAAATACCTTCGTAATCATGGTATTCTTTCGTAAGTAAAAATTTGGCAAGGTTTATAATTCCATATGCAAACATGATGGTTGTAAAAATCATATTTAAATTTGTAATTTTAATTAATGGACAAAGTAGTGTTACGCATCCGATCAACAAAAATAAAATGGATGCTACAATATCAACTTTTGGCTTTGTTTTCATAAAAATCCTTCTTTCTACTTTATCTTATCCTAGAGTTTGATTTAAATCAAGAAAATGTATATACATATAGCAAAGATTTTCAGCGCTGATTTTTGATTTGTTTGATTATTTTCAGCTTGGTTTTAATTTCTTTGGCTAAGTTTTTTTCAATGGTTTTAACGTTTTTAGAAGGAATTTGAACTTCATAATTTTCATAATTGTTTGCATCAATTTCTTGATAGCCGAATTTAAAATCTTCGACCATGAGTCCAAGATATACTTTTTGTAAGTTGCAATTTTCTGTTAGTAAATTTGGATAAAATAGTTTGTAGGCATTATTATTTATGTCGATGGTAAACAAAGCTAATGTTTCATAAGGAATATTCATTTTAATTGCCACCATTTTAATAGGTAATTTCATGTCTAAGCAGGCAACGGGAAAGGTTGGGATTCCTCCATAAAATAATGCTTTTTTTAAGCCATAGGAAAAAAATGGCTCGGGACTGTTAATTAGACTTTCTTCTATAATTTTATCTGCGTTTTCTTCAGTTGTTATGAAATACACGCCTTGACTGATTGCTTGTTTAATAATTTCATTTTTTAAAATTGGTTTAGAAAGCAGTGTTGGTTGTAATTTAAAATTTACTAAAAAATTGGCTTTTAAATAAAGTTCTTCAATAATCATTGGACATCTGCTCTTTCCCAGTGCCATTCGCTTATTTCAGGCATGTCTACTCCGAACTCTCTGATGTATTCATGATGTTTGGCAAGCATCTGATTACAATAATTTTCTACGTCTTCTTTATTTTCCACATTTGTATATTTCACTGCGAGCATAACTAGGTGATATCGATCCAATTGATTTAACACTCTCATATCAAATGGTGTGGTGATGGTTCCTTCCTCGATATATCCGCGAACATGGAGATTTTGATTTTCTCTTTTATAGGTTAATTCATGAATTACATTTGGATAGCCATGGAAAGCAAAGATAATTGGTTTTGTTTTCGTAAAGATGGAGTCGTATGCTTCATCGCTTAATCCATGAGGATGAATACTATTTGGTTGTAATCTCATTAAATCTACTACATTTACTA
>CANQXM010000087.1 GCA_947627835.1 uncultured Bacilli bacterium
GACCCATGTTTTTTAATTTGGTACTTAATGGGGTATTTCGTTTTAAAATTGCTAGTAGTAAGTGTTCGCTTCCGACATAGGGATGATGAAGTTGATATCTTTCTTTTTCTGCTTGTTCAAATAGTGATGCAGTATCAAATCCAAAGTTTTGAAACATAATTATCCTCTCCTACTTTTCATTATGTTTTTCAAAGAGGGGTTTTATGCATAAAAAAAATGACATGTTTTCATGCCATTTTATAAATAAGTTAATAATGTAAAGATGACCATTAAGCAGATTAACATTCCGAGTAAGAATTTCCAAATGTATCCGAACCATTTTTTGAATGGAACTTCACAATAAGAAAGTCCTAGCATTAATAAGGCACTGGTTGGAACGATCATACTTACTAAGCCATGAATGGTTGTGTAGATAAGGATAGCAATATTAAATGCTTCTCCTTCATATGTTGTAATTAATCCACCAAGAACATAACCGGTATATCCAACATCAACATGGAAGAAACCAGCAATTGCTGCAGCAAGGGTTGATAGGAATGGATTAAAGCTCTTACCTAAGAACCAGTTTACAATTGTTGGAACAATTGGACTCCAATACATGAAGACAAATACCATGTATAAAAGTGCTAGAATGAGAACTGGTTTGATCATGTTTTTAATTCCATCCACAAAGCCTTCGATGATATCATCTAAACGAAGACGACTGATGATTGCTAAAATGAGAACAACAAGTCCCATAATGGCAGTCATATGATAGAGTTGCCATGATCCTAGAACTTCGGCATTACTTCCTAAGATGTAAGATAAAACGGTGTAATCTTCACCAATAGAAAGTCCTGTAAGCCATGTATGGAATTCTTGGAATGCAGTAATTTGGAAGTCTGCTTGCCAATCAACAAATCCTAAAACAATGAAGACAAGAACAATCACTAAACCAATGATTGTAGGAATCATTTTGGTATTTTTTCCTTTTGAAGCTTCTAATTTGAATACTTCAACACTTTCTTCTTTGTTATTACTTTTTAATACCTTTTTGACATGGGTAATATTTAAAAAGTTGAATAATACAATCGCAAGTAGTAAGATTCCTCCACGAACTAAAAGGTCATTGTTAATAGTAGCAATTCCATATAGTTTTAGATAGTATGTGAAACTCGTTAGTCCTTCTGTTCCATATGTTGCACCAATGACACCAATTAGAATTGAGCCAAAGGTGGTTGCAAAAATGGTTAGTTTATCTAAGTTCATCTTATGTAAGATATGAATGATAAATGGAACTAATAGTAACATTACAAATACGTTTGTAACAATACTTGTTAATCCAGCTAAAACTACCGATGCACCTACTACAAAGAAAATTTCCTTTCCTTTTAATTTTTCAGCAATCGTTTCTACTAACTTTTTATATCCGTTTGTCTTCGCTAAGATGCCATAGAAAGCTCCAACGAGTAGCACGAATAAAATTTGTTGTAAGAAGAAACTTACACTGGTCATTCCACCTAAGAAAATATCTGCAACTCCTGTTCTTGTCATTGAACCTACAACAGAACCAGAATCATAAGATCCACTTTGTAAAATCCAAGTAAGAACAACAACAAAAGCAATGGAAATCAGAATTAATTTGGTTAGGTCATGCTTTTCAAAAAACTTTTTCAATTTCTTTCCTCCTCTATATAAATTATATCATAATCCCTTGTAAAGAAAACAAATAATCGTTTTTTTCATGATTTTTTTCCCATTTTTTGGAGGATTTTTTATTCTTTTGGACGCATTAGTGGGAAGAGAACAACGTCTTTTACGTTTTCGCTATTTGTTAAGAGTTGTACTAGACGATCAATTCCCATTCCCCAGCCACTAATTGGAGGCATTCCATATTCCATGGCTTCGATATAGTCATAATCCATTGGCATTGCTTCTTCATCGCCATGGGCTTTTAATTCAGCTTGGCGAAGAAGTCTTCTTTCTTGTTCTTGTGGATCAACTAGTTCAGAGTACGCATTAATAATTTCTGCTCCATTAATTACTAATTGGAAGCGATCTACGACTTCTTTATTTTCATCGTTTGCACGAGCAAGTGGGGATAATTCAGTTGGATGTTTGATTAGGAAAATGGGTTCTACAATATTTGGACGTGCTACTTTTTTATAAAGTTGATCGACTAAGTTTCCATATCCTAGGTTTTCTAATGGCGTTTCGGAATCGATTTCGATTTTTTCTTGTTTGATTTTATCTAGTAAACTTTCTTTGGTATTGTATTTTTCTATATCTATATCTACATAACGTAAGATTAAATCACGGAAGGAAATCCGTTCCCATTCGCCATCTAAGTTGACTATTTTATCTCCTACTTGAATTTCTAACGTGCCATAAATGTTTTTAATGATCGTTTGTAACATGGTTTTTAAAAATACCATATTATCTTCATAATTTAAGTAAGCACCATATCCTTCAATCATCGTAAAGTCTTGTAAGTGAGATTGGTCGATTCCTTCATTACGAAAGCAACGAGCAATTTCAAATACTTTGGTAAATCCTCCAACGATGGCTCTTTTTAAATACGTTTCGGGAGCAATTCTTAGATAAACATCAATATCTAATGCATTGTGATGGGTAATGAATGGTTTGGCATTGGCTCCACTTGCTTTGTTATTTAAAATGGGGGTTTCAATTTCAATATAGTTGTGACTTGCTAAGAAGTTTCTAATTTCACGAATTACTTGAGATCTTAGTAAAAAGGTTTTCTTGGCTTCTTCATTGGTAATTAAATCAATGTAGCGATGGCGATAGATGGTTTCAATATCTTCTAAGCCATGGTATTTTTCAGGAAGGGGTTTTAGGGCTTTTCCTAAAAAGGAAAAGGAATGGGCGCGAATGGTTTTTTCTCCTGTGTGGGTTGTAAATACTTCTCCTTTTACACCGATAAAGTCGCCCAAATCAAAGTTTTCTTTAAAGAATGCATAAGCTTCTTCTCCAACGCAATCAATTTTCATAGATATTTGAATGCGTCCTTCGATATCGCCGATGGTTAAAAAGGACATCTTTCCCATCTTACGCATGAGAATGATTCTTCCAGCAACAGAGACGTCTGTTGTACCATCTTCTAGATTTTTTACATCCTTAATTTCATAATTTGTGACATATTTTTCTGGATACGGATTGGGAATGTTTTTTAGTTTTTCCCTCCGAACCAATTCTTGTTCTGTAAATTCTCTCATTTTTTTCCTTCTTTCCAATTAAAAACAGGAACTCCTCTAAAGGACGAATTCCTGTTAAATCCGCGGTACCACCTTAATTCATGTCACCATGCTCTTTTTCGTCGTAACGTGACGAGACGCTCCACTCCAATATCTTTTTTCGCAAAACCAGGTTCTCGTAATTTTCACCAAGCATTACGTCTCTTTTTTAGAACGATTAGTTTGCTACTTCTATCTTCCACGTGTTTCTGGTCCTAATATACTAAGGTTTTTTTCGTTTGTCAATGTCTATTTTCTTCTACTCGCATTTTATTTTTCGAGGGAGTCATATACTTCTTTCCACTTTTCTTCATTCCAAATTGGAATTCCTAATTCTTCAGCTTTATCTTTTTTGCTTCCTGGTTTTTCTCCCACAATTACAATATCGGTTTTACTACTTACTGCACTACTTGCGGAACCTCCATAACTTGTAATTAAGTTTTCAATTTCATCGCGACTCATAAAGGAAATGGTTCCCGTTACTACAAAACGTTTTCCCGTAATTTTCGAATTTTCTTTGGCTTCTTTTCCGGTGTATTCCATATTTACTTGAAGATCTTTTAACGCGTTTATTACCTCGATATTTTCTTGCTTACTAAAAAATTCGTGAATATTATGAGCCAGAATGGTTCCAATATCTTTCATTTTCTTTAGTTCTTCTTCACTTTGCATTGCTAAGTTATCTAAGGTTTTATATTTTTTAGCAAGGACAGTGGCTGTTTTATCGCCGATTCCTTCAATTCCTAGTCCAAAAAGTAATCTTTCTAAACTATTTTGCTTGCTATTTTCAATGGAAGAAAGTAAGTTTTCAATACTTTTTTTCCCATATCCTTCTAGTTCTTGCAAATCTTTTTGATGTTTTTTTAAGTGATAGATATCAGGAATACTTTGAATATACCCCAGGTTAAAGAAGTCTTCGACGATGTTTTCTCCAAGTCCCGTAATATCCATGGCTTTTCGATCACAGAAATGAATTAATCCTTCAATGTGTCTTGCCGGACACTTGCTATTCATACAATAGTGATCGACTTGCCCGGCTTTCTTTTCGAGTCTTGAACCACAAATTGGACAGTTTTCAATCATTTGGAAGTCTTTTTCATCTCCGGTTCTTCTTTCTTTTTTTACTTCAACTACTTCGGGGATGACATCACCCGCTTTGCGAATGGAGACAATATCGCCGATTTTCAAATCTTTTTCTAAGCAGTAATCTTCATTATGAAGGGTTGCTCGTTTAATGGTTGATCCCATGACAATTACGGGTTCTAGGACGGCATTTGGGCTAATTCTTCCAGTTCTTCCTACGGTAAAAATAATATCGGTGAGTTTGGTTAATACTTCTAAAGCTGGAAATTTATA
>CANQXM010000088.1 GCA_947627835.1 uncultured Bacilli bacterium
TAGTAGTTCAGAAGGGGAAAATCTTTATTCATTTCATAGTTCGTTAACTATTTCTCCAGAGGGCGTGAATTATGGAGATGGAGATCCGGTGGATATTAATTATTTAGCATTATCTCGAGATAACGCTAAAGTTGGTGATAAAGTTTATGTCCATATTTCAACCAGTGAACCAATACGGGATTTATCGCTTTATTTTAGAAGTGAGGAAGATAATTTATTTGTAGCCTATGTGGAAGATTGTGAAACTTCTTCTCCTTATATTGAAATTCCTTCTTCAATTATTTCAGGAACTTATTCTTTAACGAATGCAGTTTTGTTTTCAAATAATGTAACTACATATTATAGTAAAGAAGGATCTATTGGAACTTTACCTTATGATTTTCAAACAACTTTAACGATTAGTGGTGGACTTAGTAAAGTTTTTATTTATGAAAACGAAAACATCAATTCAGAAGTTATTCGTAAACTTTCTCAATCTTCTAGTGATATTGACATTGTGGTTAATACGGACGCAAACTCAATTATTCGCAAAGAATTATTTGATATCATTAAAGGGAAAAATCGAAGGATATTTTTCAATCATGGTGAGAATCAAATTATTTTTGATGGACGAGATGTAACCGATCCCCAAATTATTGATGTTGGGATTCTCGTTCAAGACGTATCTCAATCTCAAAACATTGGCGCTTTATTATCCGATGGACTTGTTATTCATTGTCCGGATTCTGGAGATTTACCTGGAAGAGCAACTATTCGTTTGAAAGCTACCGATCGTGTTACAAAGGTTTTGCATGATTTGGTTCATGTGTATGCTTATAATGAAGATACGAATGACTTTCGAGTGATTCAAACTCAAAATCAGAAAACAGATGCGGGTTATTATGAATTTTCTATTAAGGGGTATGCCGACTATGTTTTGGTAAATGAAGAGTTGGATAGCAAGCTTGTTGGTGAAAAACAAAATGATGCACCGGTTGTTTCTTTCTTAAAAAGTAATAAAACGTATCTTTTATTAATTGGTGTAGCTATCGTTATGATTGTGATGGTAACTGTGATTATTTTCATATTTCAAAAACAAAAAAAGCAGAAAAGTGAATAATTTAGGCATCTTACGATGTCTATTTTTTTTGACAATAAGCAATCATGTATCCTTTTATATCATGAATGAATCCACATTGAATGGAAGAATCACTACAGCAAATTTCTTTTCCTTTTATTTGGAATTCTACATCTAATAGATGATTTAAGTTTGTTCCTTGCATTTTAAAATAAGCTTCTTTTAGGGTATAAATTTGAAATATTCTTTCTTCTATTTTTTCTTTAGATGAAAAGATATATTCTTGTTCTTTTGGAGTGGCAAAATAACGCGGGGTGTTTTTGGGAGTCTTTCTAATTTTTTCGATGTCAATTCCTATTTCTTTTTCTGAAATGATAGTGATTACATAATCAAAGGAATGGCTGATATTATAATATAAAGCATGATTTTTTAAGTAAGGTTTTCCATATTCATTTTGATAAATTTCTATATTTTCGTACTTGATTTGACGATTTTTTAGCAATTCTTTTAAGAGAATTGCTCCAATTATGGATACTTGTTTTCTTTTCTCTTGTTTATAGCGACTTATTTTTTCTTTTTGAGATTTGGGTAATGAGTTAAACATGGTTTCTAATTTGCTTGTGTAAAAATCAGTTCTTTTTTTGATTCGATATTCCAAAATATCACCTGCTTTTCATTATTATATCGAAAAATTCTTATTTTAAAAATTTTAACATTTGTTTTTGCTATGCTATAATATAAAAAGAGATTTGTCTTAGAAAAGGGTTGTGGTTATTTATGAGCAGAAAGTTATTTTGCGATATTAGCCCAATGACTTATCAGATTTCTATTAAAAAAGAAATTATGTTAAGAAAATTAAAAAATGTGATTAGCAAAGAAAAAATTGCACGTGATTATTCAAAAGAAGAGTTACCCAATATTGTAAAAAGTCATAGTTCAATTTTGATTCGAAAACTTGTTGGCGTTGATTTAAAGTTACAAGAAAATAAAGTGACAAATATTATGCTTGCTTGTAATAAGGTAAATGGAATTCTCATTCATCCGGGAGAAACCTTTTCTTTTTGGAGTACGATTGGTCCGGCTTTACCAAAGTATGGATATAAGAAGGGGTTAGTTATTGGAAGAAAAGGTCTTTCATCTGGGTATGGTGGAGGTCTTTGTCAAATGGCAAATATGATTCATTGGCTTGTATTAAATAGTCCATTAGAAGTGACGGAACTTCATCATCATTCGGATGCTTTATTTCCAGATGAAAGAAGAACGGTTCCTTTTGGGACTGGGACATCGGTTTGTTATAACAATATTGATTATCGTTTTAAAAATAATACCGATCAAGATATCCAGATATTAGTTTGGTGTGAGAATGGGGAATTATGTGGTGAACTTCGAAGCCAACGAGAATTTCCTTGTCGCTATAAACTTGTTGAAGAAAATCATCATTTTCAAAAAGAAGGAAATCTGTATTACCGAATTTCTCAAGTTTACCGAATTGTTATTGATCGAAAAACTAATGAAGAGTTATATAAAGAACTTATTTTAGATAATCATTCGGCAGTGTTATACGATTATTCACTCATTCCAAAAGATCAAATAAGAGATGATAACGATGATAAACAAAATCAAAAAAATTGTAGCAAAATATCCAAATAGGGTTGCTTATCAAATTCAAGATTCCCATATTACTTATCAGGAATTATGGGATTTGGCAAATATTTATGGGAATTTTTTAAAAAGACAGGGGACTTCACCAGTTGTTTTGTATTATCCGAAAAGTATTCATATGGTTATTGCTATCTTGGCTTCTATTATTGCCGATCGGCCTTATGTTCCGGTTGAGTGTAGTACGCCTTTTTACCGACTTAAAAAGATAGTTACACTTACGCATGCTTCTTTAATTTTAAGTGATGTTTCGGTTTGTATTGATTCGGTGGTTTGCAAAACTTTGGATGCGTTAAAAATTTATGAAGGGGATAAAGTAAAAGACACACAAAATGATCTTGCGTATATCATTTTTACATCAGGAAGTACAGGGTCTCCCAAAGGAGTTCCTATTTCTAAAGCAAATTTAATCAATTTTGTCGATTGGATTAGTCATTTAGAGCCTTTATCTTCTTACCAGAATATTTGTGTGCTTAATCAAGCAAGTTTTAGTTTTGATTTAAGTGTCGCTGATTTTTATTATTCGCTTTGTAACGGGCATACTTTAATTTCTTTTGATGGAAATTTTCAAAATCTTGACGATTTATTTTTGTTACTATCTAAAATTCATGTTGCAGTTATGACACCCACCTTTATGAAGTTCTGTCTATTGAATCAAGATTTTTGTGCCGAAAATTATCCAAACTTGCAGTGTGTTTATTTTTGTGGAGAGCGACTAGAGTCTGTGTTGGTTCAAAAATTATTTCTTGCTTTTCCTCATATTCACGTGATTAATGCTTATGGTCCTACGGAAGCAACTTCTGCTGTATCTGCTATACAAATTACCAAAGAGATGGCAACAGAGGATTTCCTTCCTGTTGGAGAAGTCAAGAATTTTGCTACTGATATTGAAATTATGGATCATGAAATTGTGTTAAAAGGGAAAAGTGTATCAAAAGGGTATTTATCTGGTTCTTTTCAAAGCTTTTATGAAGAAAATGGAATATCTTGCTATAAAACGGGCGATATTGGATATATCAAAGATGGAAAGTTATATTGCAAAGGAAGAATGGATCGACAGGTTAAATATAAAGGATACCGAATTGAACTTGATGAAGTAGAGGGGTACTTTTATTATATTGAGGGTGTAAAGGATTGTGCTGTGATTGCTAAGTATGCCGATGATTTCTCTCTTAAAATGCTTAAAGCATTTGTGGTTGTTCAAGGAAATTTGGATGGTGATGTTATCAAACGAGAACTTGCAAAATATATTCCCAAGTATATGATTCCGAAAACGATTCAAATTGTTCAAAAACTTCCTGTAAATGCAAATGGAAAAATTGATAGAAAGGTGTTATATAAATTATGAAAAAGAAATCAATTGATATTCCTACATTATTATATGAAATTTGTGAAGATGAAGCCGTTTTTCAAAAGGGGATAGATTTATTTGATAGCGGACTACTTGATTCTTATGCGATGATTGAACTCTTCTCTAGATTTGAAGATTATGGAATTTATCTTTATCCAACCCGCATTGACCGAACTCAATTAAGAACGGTGGAAGGAATTCAAAAATTAGTTCAAGATTATTTTCATGAAGAGGAAAAAAGGTGAGTTGCTCTCTCAATTTTCTAATTTTTTGGTTGCAGACGAAAGTCTGTTTATTTTTTTTATGGCTAATAGACATATTGTAATTAGGTAGATGCCAAAAATAGAAGTAGTTAGTAGACTTCTTTTTATTAATAATAAGTTGTAAAGAGTATGTAAAATGATTGGCAGTAAAATTAAGTCAGTTGGTAAAAATATTATTGATAAATTAAAATCTAAATTCACGACTTCA
>CANQXM010000089.1 GCA_947627835.1 uncultured Bacilli bacterium
CCGGTTGGTGCTAGTAAGGCGATGGAAGTGTAAACCTCAATGGGTGTCAAGTGAAATAAGCTAATGTAAAGTTTGACAATGGCATTGACAATGGTCGTCTTTCCAGTTCCTGGTCCACCGGAAATAATGGTAACACGTTCTTTTAAAGCCGTTTTAATGGCATTTTTTTGAGAACTATTGTAATGAACGTTTAAAGATTCTTCGAGGGCTTCGATTTTTTCATCTAATTTTTTGTGTTCTTTTTTCGGGAGAATGGCAATGGCGTGTAAATCTTTGGCAATGCTTTTTTCCATTTCATAGTTTTCCGTTAAATAATAGCGGTCTTTCTTTTTTACTATTTCAAATTTGGCTTCGAGTTCATTTAAGTATTCATCAAACGTTTCTTCTTCTAAATAAATATGATAAAACGTTTTTAGATTTTGGTAAATTTCTTCTTTATCGTAATAAACATCGCCGGTGGTATCGCTCATTTTTTGCATGGTTTCAATTAAGCAAGCATGAATGCGGATTGGACTTTCTGGGTCATAGTTTTTTATATAGATATGATCTAATTTGTCAAAGTCCAAAACCTCTTTAAATAAATAAAGATTTTCTTCGAGCATGAGGGCGGTTTTTTCTTTGTATTTATTAATTAATTTGGTTGCTTCGGCGACGGTGAATCCAAATGTTTTTAATTTGACAATTAAGTCATCAATACTGGAATAAGCGAGAATGGATGTATAAATTTTTCCAGCTCGTTTTTCTGTCATTCCTGGAACGATATAGAGACTCGTGATACTTTCTTTAATTTTTTTGATGGCATCTTCTCCTAGAGTTTCCACAATTTTGATGGCGGTTTTCTCTCCACAACCTTTAATTAACGGACTACTTAAAAATTCAATGACGGCATCTTTTCCAGTGGGAATTTCTTTTTCATACTTGGTTACTTGATACTGATATCCATAGCGATCATGTTTCATATAATTTCCATATAAAATATAAGTATCTTCGGTATTCGTTTCTAAAAAGGTTCCCGTGATGGTAATGGTTTTATTTAAAAATTCTTTTAAGTCTTCTTCGTCGGTTTCTTTAATTTTAAAGGTTCCTACGAAAAAGCCATTTGAATTTGTGTAGATTGACTGTCTTATTTTTCCTTTTATGTAATGCATGATACTCCACCCATATCATTTTATCAAATCATGAAAAAAAGCGAAAGTATTTTCGCTTCTAAATATTCGACATTTTATACCCTAATAAATAAAGTTGGTAGGATATTTCATCATACGAATCTTCCATAATCTTATATTGATTATTTGCTTTGGCTTGATTTAATATGACCCATGATCCATATAAACGATTATAATTTTCGAGCATTTTATTTTTTTCGTCGTCTTTCGTTGTTGCATTCATTCTAGTATAGTAATCATTTAAAGCCGAAACAATAAATTTATCAAAGATTGCATAGTCTCTTTTACCAATTTTGTTAATCATTTTTGGGTTGTTATCTCGATAGATTGGACGATGAAAGATTGCTTTCATTTTTTCGGCATTGTATTTTACAAGACCACAGAATGTATTTCCATCATGAAGTTCTAATGTTTTTAAATCAAACTTAGCAAACATTTTCATCACCTATTTTCATTATAGCAAAAAAAAGGCCTTTTTACACGGCAACTAGGAGGTCTTTACATTTTCTTTGATGATTTCTCCAATTAGATGATCATTTTCTAATTCGATTAGTTTTACTAGGTAATTTTGATTTCTTTCTAAAGGCTTTTTCATTTTTACTTTTAAATAATTTGAAGTATGTCCGATGGATTCTTCTTCGTTGGTTTCTTCAATTAGTACTTCTGCTGTTTTTCCTAAAAATTTTTTGGCATATGCGGTTTCTAATTCATTTGATAATTCAATTAATTTCCGATTGCGTTCTTTCTTTATACTTTCTTCTACTTGAGGCATTCTTGCTGAAGCCGTTTTTTCACGCATGGAATATGGAAAAGCATGAATTTTACTAAAGTTTATTTCTCGCATCGTTTTTAAAGTTTCTTCAAAGTTTTCTTCAGTTTCATATGGATGACCTACTATACAATCTGTAGTAATACTAATATCTTCTCTTTGTTCTCTTAATTTAGCAATTTGCTTTTTAAAATATGCTAAGTCATACTTTCGATTCATCTTTTTGAGGATTTCATCACTCCCCGATTGAATGGGAATGTGAAGATGATTACAAATTTTGGGATTATTTTTTAATTCTTTAAAGAACTTGTCATTTAATTCGGTAATTTCAATGGAAGAAAGACGAATTCTTTCGAGATTTTCAATTTTACTCATTTCATGAATTAAATCTGTAAGATCATGGTCGGTATTATATCCGTATGATCCGGTATGAATTCCTGTTAAGACAATTTCTTTATGATGTTCGGCTAGGATCTTTGCTTCTTCTATGGCACGATTAAAATCTTTACTTCGAATATCTCCCCTTACATAAGGGATAATACAGTAAGAACAAAAATTATTGCAGCCATCTTGAATTTTTAAGAATGCTCTGGTATGGGACTTAAAACGATTGATCGTCATGTCTTCAAAGGGTAAGGCACGCGTGTGATAAAAACGAACGATCTTTTGATGATTTTTTAAGTAAGATTCTAGCAATTCTACAATTTTACTCTTATCTTTATTACCTAAGAGAATATCAATATCAAACGTTTCATAAATTTCACTTTTGTTTTCGCTTCCACATCCTGCTACTACTAGAATGGTTTGGGGATTTTCTTTTTTGATATGGCGAACCATTTTTTGCGATTTTTTATCTGCCATATTGGTTACAGAACATGTGTTAATGATGGTAATATCGGTATTTGTTTTTTCTTGATATTGGTAGCCAGCATTTTCTAATTTTTCACGCATGATTTCACTTTCATATGCATTTACTTTGCATCCCAGTGTGATAATTTGAAATGTCATCGAATTCACCTCGCGGTTTTTATTATAATCTTTTTTTCTTTAATTAGCAATTTTTGAGTAACTGAACTAAAGCTACTTTTACTAATTTTTCCATGACAAAAAGAAAGCAAATTATGTTCTTTTTATGGAACTAATTTGCTTTTAATAATCTTTCCATCTGTATTTAATGTATATTCCATCATGTCTGAATCCATAGGTCCACCCGGATCGATATCATAGATAATGTAATAAATTACTCGTCCATTTTCGTAGTAATATTTTGTTTCACGAATAGTTATTTGATAATCTTCTCTACTTTGATTTAGTACTTTATTTTTTAATTCTTCTTCTTTTTCTTTACTTAATAATTTTTGGTTTTTTAACATTTCATATTTTTCTTCAAAGTTTTCTTCGGTGTACTCACCAAATTCATAAATTTTATTGTCTTTAATTATTGCTGTATAATTGTTTGGAGTTTCTATTCCGTATGGTGTATAGGTGAAGTGTAAGCCGCCATTCGTTTCCACATAATCTAATATTTTGTAATCACTCAATTTGAAGTTTTTATTTAAATTATTTTGAATGTATTCTTCGATAATTTGATATTTATTTTCTTCTGTGATTTCTATATCAACCGGATGCGTTATTGCTTCTCTTTCTTTTGCATTTTCATTTCCTAAGATTGGATTGTATTTTAAGTTGTACCAACCAATCTGTGTTTTATGGTAGCCATTTAATTTGTTGTAATTAATGACTTTAAAACCTAAACACCAATATTCTTTTGTTCCACCATCTAAATAAGTTCCAGTTGTATAACACAAGATGGGTGAATGATTTAATTTTGCTAGCACTAGATTTACAATGGTTAAGATGACTAAGCAAGATATTATAATTTTAAGACCTAATTTTATTTTCTTTTTCAAAGACACTCCTACTTTCTAATTAGAATGTAGCATGTTATTATCAAAAAGGAAAGCAAAATATGCTTTCCTCACTTTCTTTTAGTATGTAATTTGACATTTAATAATTTTGCCATTTGTGTTTAATATGCATTCCATGGCTTCTGAACTTGTCGGGCCACCTGGATCGATATCATAGATAATGTAATAAATTACTCGTCCATTTTTATAACGATATACTGCTTCGTAAATGCTTATTTGATAATCTTCTCTGCTTTTACTTAGTACTTTATTTTTTAATTCTTCTTCTTTTTCTTTACTTAATAATTTTTGATTTTTTAACATTTCATACTTCTCTTCAAAGTTTTCTTCAACATATTCACTTATTTCATATATCTTGTTATCTTTTATACTAATTGTATACTGTTCATCGAGTCGGATTCCGTATGGCGTATAGATGAAATATAAATTATTATTTGTATCTGTAGTATCAAATGTTTCGTAATCACTCAACTTAAATTTTTTATTTAAATTATTTTGAATGTATTCTTCAATAACTTGGTATTTATTTTCTTTTGTGATTTCTATATCAACCGGATGCGTTATTGCTTCTCTTTCTTTTGCATTTTCATTTCCTAAGATTGGATTGTATT
>CANQXM010000090.1 GCA_947627835.1 uncultured Bacilli bacterium
TCATCATTTAATAACTTGACTGCAAAGATATCCTTTAAATACTTGTTTTCCTTAGTTTCTATCTTAATGAGAAACATCTCCTTTCTTTTTGTGAAGAATCTCTCCTTCTACTATTACTATTAAAGAAAGTTTCTCATTTTCCTTTTTTTTCATTAAAAATTAAAAAAAAAAAAACAAAATAAAACTACCCATTCGGGTAGTTAATAGTTCAAAATAAGCTCAAACTATTTGATTGCGTCTTTTAATTTGCTTCCAGCTTTAAAAGTAGCAACAGTTTTAGCAGGGATTTTGATTGGTTCTTTAGTTGAAGGGTTAATTCCATCACGTGCTGCACGTTTTTTAGCACTGAATTTACCAAATCCTACTAAAGTAACTTCACCAGACTTTTTAAGTCCTTCAGTAATTCCTTCCAATACTGCATCTAAAGCACGTCCTGCTTCAGCTTTTGACATTTCTGCATTTTTTGCAATTAGTTCTACTAATTCTGTTTTTGACATTTACGTCGACCTCCCATTCCATTTCGTAAGAGATTACCCTTACGTATTAAGCGTAGCAAACAAACCCAATAAGTGTCAAGAAAAAAGAGCAAAAAAACACATTTTTTACTCTATAAGACAATTGCAATGAGGTTATTTGACCCCTTATTGACAATTTTAGTAACCGTTTGACTAAGTTTATAGCGAGTATTCTCTGGCATAATAGACAATTTTGCTTGAATACCTTCCTTCACAATCACATCCAAACTTCGTCCAAAAATTTCACTTTTCCAAATACTCGAAGGATCCGTTTCATAATCTTTCATTAAATAATTAATCAGTTCTTTACTTTGAAGTTCACTTCCAATAATCGGTTCAAAAGTGCTCTCCACATCGACACGCATTAAATGAATACTACTAGCAACCGCTTTTAACTTCACACCATAACGATTTCCTTGTTTAATAATTTCTGGTGTTTGTAACTTCATATCCTTTAAAGTCGGATAAACAATTCCATATCCCGTACTTTTACTCATTTTAATAGCTTGTTTAATGCTTTCTAATTCTTCTCTTCCTTCACTATAACTAGCGAAAATTTTCAAAAGTCCAGCCTTAGTAGTTACACTTTCTCCCATCATTTCCTTTAAGATTTTTCGATATAATTCATCACTGCTCTTTAAATTCACCGTAACACACCCTGTTGCACTATCTAAATTACTAATATAAGCATTGGTAATATATTCACTATCTTTAAAATGATCTAAAATCGTTTCGACATCACGAACTTTCTTTACTTCAATCACACTTTCGCGAATCTTATCTAAATAGTGCTTTTTAATTTCATTGGTATTTGCTAAAACATGAACCCAATCAGGAATATTTACATCAATAGTTAAAATAGGAAACTCATACAAAGCTTGTTTTAAAATCTCTACAATATCATTTTCCGTCATATCTTCTACACTTACTGGCAATACCGGTACTTCATAGTTTGCACGTAACTCCTCTGCCAAATTCTTAGCATCGACACTATTTGGTTTAGCACTATTTAAAACAACAATAAAAGGTTTACCAATCTCTTTTAACTCAGATACTACCTTTTCTTCCGCTTCAACATAATCATTTCGTTTTAACTCTCCAAAACTACCATCCGTCGTAACAACAATCCCAATGGTCGAATGATCCCGAATAACCTTCTCTGTTCCAATTTCTGCTGCTTCTACAAAAGGAACTGATTCACTAAACCAAGGCGTTTTAACCATTCTAGGATTCCCATCTGCATCTTCATATCCATTACTATTTGGAATGACATACCCAACACAATCAACTAACTTGATATCAGCACTAAAATTGTCAATCTCTATTTTCGCTCCACTAGATGGTACAAACTTCGGTTCCGTAGTCATGATAGTTTTTCCTTGTGCACTTTGAGGAATTTCATCCAAACAACGCTTGCGCAAGATTTCATCATGAATATTCGGAACTACTAAATTTTCAATAAATCGCTTAATAAAAGTACTTTTTCCAGTTCGAACCGCACCGACAATCCCTAAATAAATTTCTCCATTTCCTCGTTTTGCTATACTTTCCAGTAAATCACGCTTTTCCATAAAATCACTCTCTTATCTAACAAAGACTATGAAAAACACAAGAAATTTATACCATTTTAAAAAAAGAAAAAACTCAAAAAAGAGTTTCTTTCCATTAGTCTTCAAATGCATCAAAGAAAAGATCATCTGGCTTCATATCAAAAATAAATGCAATCTTTTTTGCTAAATCATAATAAAGCCTTCTTCTTCGATGTTCAATTTGCCAATAATAACACTTGCTAATCCCTAATTTTTCAGCCATATCTTGATAAGTGAAACGATTTCTTGTTCTTACATCGAATAATTTTTGAAATACTTCGTTCATGTTTCCTTCTTATATATAGATACATTATATCACAAATAATTACAATAGTCCACACATTTCCGTATTTTTTTGTTTTCTCTGAGAAAATTAGTAAGAGATGATGCGGTTATGATGTTTGAAAAACTAAAAGAATTAAGAGATTATGAAGCCAAAACTCAAAAAGAAATGGCTACCTCCTTACAAGTAAAACGTTCAACCTATGCAGGATGGGAATGTGGAAAAGATATTATTCCACTAACCAAATTAAATGAACTTGCCAATTTTTATAAAGTTACCTTAGATTATTTAGTGGGTCTTACAGAAGATGAAAAAACGCGTCCAAGTACTATTCAAATTGATAAAAGAGCCATTTCAGATAATATCAAAATGATTCGTTTAGCAAATCACTTAACGCAAAAAGAACTTGCTGAAAATTTAAATACCAGTCAATCAAATATTCATAAATATGAAAAAGGAAAGACACTCATTACCACCATGTATGCCATTGAACTAGCTAAGAATTATCATTATCCTTTAGATGATCTCATTCAAAAAAGTAGCAAATAAAGCTACTTTTTTTCAAAACATTTTATCGACATGGGTTGGGACTTCATCATTTAAGATTGTTTGAATAATTTTATCCTCTCGTTCTTTACTAACTGGTTTATTCGTCATTTTACTCAAACTATGAATAATTTCCCGAAGTGTTTTTTCATCTTTCATATTTCCTTGCTGTAATTTCTGGGCAAGTGACAAAATCGTATTTTTATCGACCTTTGTCTTCTTTTCCACTTTCTTAAAAAAACTATCCCCAAATTCCATAAAACCCTCCTACCATAATATATGTTAGGGTTTTATTTTGTTTCGTCATAAAAAATTTCATCTGGTTTTAAATCAAAAATGGCTGCAATCTTTTTAGCAAGTGGATAAGATAATCTGCGATTTTGATGTTCAATCTGCCAATAAAAGGCCTTACAAATGCCTAATTTATCAGCCATATCCTGATAAGTAAAACCATTTTGTACGCGAAGCGTTTTTAATTTTTCAAATTCACTACTTTTCATAAATCCTCCGGACAAAAAATATCATATAATAAATTGCACGAACTGTCAATTTTGTGTAGTTTTGAATAGGTAGACTTAAAACTCCATTTCTAAGTATATTAATAGTAGTTGAAAGGGACTATGGTTATGAAAGATATTAAAAAAGTAATTGGAAGAAATTTAAAATACTTTCGCTTTCAAACTGGATTATGTCAAGAAAAGTTTTATGAAGAATATAAATTAAACCCCAAATATATGGCTTGTGTAGAACGTGGTGAAATCAATGTTTCCATAGAATTTTTAAATAATTTAGCAGAATTACTCGAAAAAGAAGTCACGGATTTTTTCAATACCGACGAAAATCGGATTATCAAAGAAAAAAGAATCGATTCCAAAATAAAAAAATCTCAGAATTGAAATGAGATTTTTTAAATTTCACCTTTATTTTTAAATTGTAACACAATCGGTGTTCCATTCAAATCAAAATTGTCCCGAATTTTATTTTCCAAATAGCGTTCGTAACTAAAATGAACCAATCCCTTTGAATTAACTTGAAACGTAATTTTAGGTGGCATCGAATCCGTTTGAGAAACAAAATAAATTTTTAAACGCTTTCCTTTATAAGAAGGAGGTTCATGAAGAGATGTAGCTTCTTCAATGACTTGATTTAATTGATTCGTTGGTAAACTTTTGCGATAGTTTTGGTAAGCCGAAATAATTTCTGGCATCAATAAATGAATCCGTTTTTTCATAAGAGCTGACAAAAACACAACATGAACATATCGTAAAAATTGAAATTCATAATAAATTTTTTCTTTCCATTCTTTCATTTTTGCTTCACTATCAGATACGGTATCCCATTTATTTACGACAATTACAAGGGCTTTCTCTGCTTGAATGGCAAGAGATACAATGTGCTTATCATGCTCTTTAATTC
>CANQXM010000091.1 GCA_947627835.1 uncultured Bacilli bacterium
AAATGATAATCAGAAAGGAGATGAATAAAAATGTTTCAACCAAAAAGTACAGAAGAAATTATCAATATTGTATTGGGAGATGATGCAGATGGTGATCTAAAAGGATTAGCAAAGGCTATTGACGAAGCATGTGAAAAATATGCCAAGGAACATAATCTTAATGCTAAGGCAAACATTAATAAGAATGATTCCAAAAAAGAAGAAGATAAAACTTTAAATGATTTAAGACAGAAATTGATTAATTACTTATACGAGTTAAAAAGCTATGATGACAGAGATATTGAACTATTAAAGATATTATTTAGTGACTTTAAATAAAAAGATTAGATAATGCGAATATCTAATCCAACTAAATTATTTGTTATGTCTTGTATCATCAATTGTTTTAAAAATTTCTTTAATGGCATCTTTAACATCATCTACTGAAGTTAGTCTGCCATTGTTTATCATAGCAACAATTATATCTCTAGTAGCCTCAATCATATTTTAAACACTCCTTTCCAATTAAATATTCTAAAGGAGTGAGAAAAAATAATCAATTTATAGGAGAAATTTATGAATTTATTAGAGTTATTTAACAATTTAACTGAAGAAGAAAGAAAAGAATTTATTAACTTAATTATTAAAGAAATTAATAAAAAGAATGCCGATAATGGCAATCTTAATCTTGTTTCTTAGGCAAAGTTACTAATCCAAATTGTTCTAAAATTTCTAAAGTAGCACAAACGGCAATTTGAGCGGTTAAAGAAGAAATTATTGCTGTTTCATTTGCTTCTTGATTCTTAGAACATAGCTCATTAACTTTATCGCCAATTAGCTTAATCAATTCTTGATTGGTAATGTTTAAATTTATCAATTTAGTCACCTCACTTTCTATGGCTTTTATTATAAGTCAAGAAAGAGAGAAAGAAAAATCACATACGCAAAAAAATAAAAAAAGAAAGGAGAGTATATATGCAATATTACACAGTTGAAGACGTAAAAAGAATAACCGGATGCGAACAAAATAAATCCTACGAAATTATTCGAGAATTAAATAAAAAATTCCGAAAGCTGTATCCGAATGCAGTATACATACAGGGAAAAGTAATGAAATGGTTTTTTGACGAAACCATGGGAATAGAAAGGAAAGACAAAGATGAAAAATACAAAGTTGAAGCTTAAGGAAAATGTAAAAGAAAAAATTGTATTAGGAAGTATTTTTGTGTTGATCATTATAGGTGCATTTTTAATATCTGCAAGGGCAGAAGTCTCTAATAACTGGCTAGAAGAACAAAAAAAGACTGAAATGCCAATAACACTCAGTCAACTTCAAAAATAAAATTCATTAAGAATGTAACAGATCTTAGTTGAATTGTCAAACAGAGGGGAGTGAAAGTGAAATGGTGCAAAATGGATTTAGATAACAAATGGATAAAACTTCATTCAAAAATGATCAATTGGGAATGGTATAAAGACCAAAATACGAAGAGTCTATTTATCCATTGCTTATTAAAAGCCAATTGGAAAGTCGGAAATTTTGAGGGTATGACAATCCCGCGGGGAAGTTTTGTAACATCATTAAAAACACTGTCTGAAGAACTAGGTATGTCAGTTCCAAAAATTCGTACAGCAATAAAACACTTAATTTTAACAAACGAAATAACAATCAAAAGTACTAACAAATACCGCATAATTACAATAAAAAATTATGAATTGTATCAAAATGTTAGCAAGCAAAATAACAATCAATTAGCAAACAAAACACAATCAAATAGCAATCAAATAGCAACAATAGTAGACTATATAGACGATATAGACTATATAGACAATAACCTAACTACTACTACTCACGCGTGCGCGAGCACAGGCAATTTGTATGATTTTATTGAACAAACTTTTGGAAGAACTTTAAGCAGTGCTGAATTTGAAGTTATAAACACCTGGGAAGATAGTCCATTAACAAGATACGCAATTAAACAAGCAGAAATATCAAGAGTTTTTAATATCAAGTACATCGGGCGAATTCTTGCAACATATAAACGTGAAAATATAAAGACTGTCACTCAAGCAGAAGAAAGAGACCGAAGGTGGCAGGAAAAGAAGAATCAAAAGCGACAATATCATCAAACAAACAGAGAACGGTTAAAAGAGATGATTGAGGAAGAAAGGCAAAAAAATGAATAGGGAAGAAGTGCTTAATCTCATTAGTCAAATCGACATGAATTATAAAAACTTTGATTTGAATCCGGATGATATTATCGACAGCTGGTATGAAGAACTAAGCCAATATGATTGTAGCGAAGTAAATCAAAAACTAAGAGAATACATGGAAGATGAACGTTACCAATACACCCCGCCAAAGTTAGTTTTCTTAATCAAAGATCTAAAAAAAATATACGACAAGGTAAATTTAAAAAAAGTAACCATTTTCTGTCGATTCTGCAAAAGAGGATTTCAAGAAAAAGAACTCAAAAAACATGAAGATCGTTGCAGAAGTGTTAGATACATCGCAAGCAAATACAAAAAGTTAGGGAAACAAGTTGATAAAAGAAGCTTATATACAATGTCGCAAGAAGAATTTGACCAGAAATATGAACAACTTTTAAAACACATCATGGAAATTTCAAAAGACGAAAATGAAAAAGCAAGAATCAGTTTTATTTTTAATCCACCAAAAGCGGACAAAGCAAGAAAGTTTTTAAATCAGGGAGTTTTGGAAAATGATAGGAGTGATACAAATGCTATGGTTTAAAAACAAGAAAAAAGAAGATAGTTTAAACAATATTTATGAACTTTTAATTGATTTCAATAACAATGAAAGGCAAAATGCAAAAGCAAGTGAAAAACTATCCAAAACATATGAAAAGAGCAATATAGAGCTTACAAAAGAATTAGAAAAAAAAGACGCTTTGTTGGAAGAAAAAGATAAAGAAATTTCACGTTTAGAAAAAATTAACAAGGATCAATTAACAGAAAATCAAAAGTTGCACGAATATTTAGAAAAAATCGCCGAGATATTAAAAGCTAATCAGAAGAATCATATTCAAAAACCCACAAAAGTTGATTTAATGACTGAGAAAATGAACAAAATTTCCAAAGAAGCAAAGGCAAAGTTAAGATGAACGTCCTTGTGTATTATGACTTAATTTACAACAAAGAAGAAAAAAATTGGAAGTTATGGAAAAACACAGAAACTGAAACGAGTATAGGAACACACATGGTCTTTAAAGGTACAAAGAAAGAATGCCTAGAAAAGAAAGAAACGTTGGAGGTAAAAGATGGAATCAGAAATTCTAAGAGAAATCGAAAAATTAAAAGCAAGAAACGCAGAATTAGATGCCAACAATCGATTATTGAACCAAAAATTAAAAAAAGTCATAAAAGAAAAGGAAGAATTAAAAAAGCAACTAGCGGAGAAACAAGCCCGAATTTATGAACTTGAACATGGATATCAGCAGAAGCTATTTTGAACACTTTAGAGATTTTTGGATACCTATTTATCGCAAACAAGTCATTGAATATAAATTGAACGAAGAAAAAGAGGAGGTATTAGTAGAAGTATTAGAAAATGTTTTAAAGAATATCAACTTAGATAACTTTGAAAAAAAGTATGTGCTTAAAGAAATACAACTGTGGTATTTGTACAAAAAATATTTTTTTAAGAAAAAATTAAAAATCGAAATAAGAAAAACAAAAGAAATTCATTAATTAGGAGGAAAAAATATGAATAAAGTTGAACTTAAAAAGAAAATCGATGAAGAATTGAAAGAAATTCAAAAAAAATTAGAAAAGAAATATGGATTATGTGATCCAGAAGTCGGAGAAAAAATTAATTATAAAGACTTAGATTGGTTTATTACAAAAGTAAATGATGAAACAGTAACAATTATGTTAGCTGATAAGATGCCTACTGACTTAATTGAGGAAGTTTTTGATGAAGACATGCTCGATAGTGATCGTGATGTGAAATTTGATAATGAAAGTTATGATTGGGCTGAATCGTACATCAGAAAACAATTGAACGGAAAATTTTTAGAAGTACTCGGCATTGACACAGAAGAATTATCTCCAATGAATACAAACTATGCACAAGACGAGACAGTCACAGATTACGTGCGGATTCCAACATTAAAAGAATGCAGAGACCTTCCAAAAGAAGTTATTAAAAGAGAAAGCATATGGGCATTTTACTTAATGGACAAAGGTGTTTATCGTTCTGATATTTGTAATTGCTCAGGAAGTAACCTATGGGGTGTGTTGACGTTCGGTCC
>CANQXM010000092.1 GCA_947627835.1 uncultured Bacilli bacterium
CGGAAGAAAATTTTCCCACATTAACCATGTACTATCAAAGAAGAAAGAAGGAACAAGAATGAAAAAGATAATTCTTCTTTGCAGCATCTTCTTATGGATGGGTGTAGCATCTGCCAAAAACCTAAATTATAATAGCAGCAGTATTTCACAAACATACTTAAAAACGCCTTCGACAAGAGAATTATTTTATATATATGAAAATAACGAAAATCAAAAATTGATCTTTACGACCAGTCCCGATTACTTGCCAAGCTATGAAGTAGACTACCAAGAAGGAATCATGAACTGGGAAAAACTAGATATCGATAGTCAAAATCAAATTCGTCATTATCTGGAAATAACTCAAAATTATACAGATTATCGCCGGTCCTATGCCTATATCATCGTTCAAAATTATATTTGGAGCTTGTTTCAAAATGAAAAAACATGGGAACTTGAAGTAACCGACCCGTTATCACAGTTTTATCTAGATGAAATAGAACAAGAGCTAAAACAAAACCAACCGGTAACACCCGATTTTATTAAAGATTACGAAATAGAAGAAAGTCTAACCATTGAAAATGTCAAAGATTATGAATTTCGAAGTCAAACCTGTTTGATAACAGAACAAGAAGATGCCATTATAATTAAAGATTGCGAAGAAAATTCGCAAATTGAAGTAATTGAAAAAAATAAACAAGAGTTAAAAACGTATGAAACAGGGGATCAAAACGTTCTTTTAGAAGCCGGAGAAAGTCCAAAGTATTGGCAGTTTCTAATTCATGTTCTAAAAAAAGAACCCATTCCAACAGAACCAGAAAAAGAAGTGATTCCGCCAAAAGAAGAAAGCATTCCAGAATCACAGGAAAAAGAGAGTCCTAAAGAAGAGCAAGCAAACAAAAAAGAAGAAGAGAAAGAAGAAATCAAAGGCGAAACAACTCCCCAAAAGGAAGAACAACCAGAAGAAATTTATACTGTAACTGTTCCAAATACCAGCGAACAAATGCCATGGCTTTTATTAATCTTCATATTCCTAGGTCTGTGTAAATGGAGAAACTAAAATGGCCCCTTTTCTTTCTCATAATTCTTGCCATCATCCTCTTTCTTCCTCAAAATTCAAATACATATACGACCACAACCCAAAAAAAAGAAATGGACCGCTACTTTCAAAAGGAAGAGGAAAACAGCGATTTATTTGCTATCCTAGAAATTCCATCCATAAACGTAAAACAACCAATTTATCAAAAAGAAAGTGAAAACAATCAAGTAGATAAAAATGTAACATTAATTGATTATAAGCGGGAAGAAGCAAACTTTTCCATCGTCCTTGCTGCTCATTCTGGTAATGGCATCCATTCTTATTTTACCAATTTAAACCAACTTCAAACGGGAGACATCATCAAATTATACATCCATAATCAAACCTTTGAATTTCTTTATCTAAAAAAAGAAGAAGTCAAAAAAACGGGGACCGTAGAAATCAAAGATTATAATTTTACCTATTTAGTATTAATTACTTGCAGTGAAAGTAAAAAAGACATTCAAGAAATTTATTATGCAAAATTGATCTAAAAAGCCAAAAAATGCAAAAAAATTCATAAATTTTGCATTTTTTTTCATGAAAAAAAAGGAAATAGGAATAAAACCATTAATATATAATAGTGTAGGGAGGTTTACATATGTTTCACATCGATGAAGCAGAAGTGCGTCACATTCGTGAAAATGCTGACATTGTAGAAATTATAAAAAGTTATATTCCGCTGACCCAAAAAGGGAAAAATTATTTCGGCGTATGTCCTTTTCATGACGATCACTCGCCATCGATGAGTGTTTCAAAAGAAAAAGGAATTTATAAATGTTTCTCTTGTGGTGCAACCGGAAATGTATTCAAATTTGTCAGTGACTACGAAAATGTTTCCTTTGGAGAATCTGTAAAAATAGTTGCAGAAAAAATGGGGCTAACTTTAAAAAGTACCATTGAAATTAAAAAAGAAACCAAAAACAAAGAAGAATATCAAGTCATGGAATTAGCATCCATTTTTTATCAAAATAATCTCATGACTGAAAAAGGAACCAAAGCATTGGAGTACTTAAATCAGCGCGGATTAGATGAAACCATGATAAAAGACTTTCAAATTGGTTTAGCTTTAGATAAAAATTCACTATATACTTTCTTATCAAAGAAAAAATGGAGTGAAAAAAGAATGGTCGATTTGGGACTGGTTAGTCAAAACGGCTTATCTTATAATGATATCTTCGTCAATCGCATCATGTTTCCCATTCATAATTTAAATGGACAAGTGGTGGGATTTACAGGAAGAATTTATCTAGAAAATAGTAGTCCACCCAAATATATGAATAGCAAGGAAACCATCATCTTTAAAAAAGGAAATATCCTATTTAATTACCATCGTGCAAAAGAATTTGTAAGAGCCAAAAAAGAACTGATTATCACAGAAGGGAATATGGATGCCATTCGCATGTATTCCTGTGGATTTAAAAATACCATCGCCTTAATGGGAACGAGCATGACAAATAACCAAATTGAAGAAATTAAAAAGTTGCGTGTCCCAATCATTTTGATGTTAGATAACGATGATGCCGGAAATATCGCAACCTTTCAAAATGGAACCCTATTAGAAAAAGAAAACGTCACAGTCAAAGTTGTTCGCTTAAGTAAAGAAAAGGACCCAGATGAATACTTGCTTGCGAATGGACCTGAAAAAATGGCTGAAAATATCAAAAATGCCATTTCCTTCCTAGAGTTTAAGTTGATGTATTATAAACAAAACAAGAACTTAAACGATAGTGAAGATTTAACGACTTACATTAAAGAAGTTCTAAAAAGCTTGCAAAATGAAACCGATATAATAAAAAAAGAAGTTGCTATCAAAAAGCTCAGTGAAGATGTAGGAATTTCTCTAGAAATCTTAAAACAAGAACTAAGTAGTGAAAATGCGAAAACTCCTATTATCAAGCAAGAAGAAGAAAAAGCTCCCAAAAAGATAACAAGAAATCAAATTGCCATCAACCATGTTTTATATTACATGATGAATGATAAAAAATACATTGTAATGTATAAAAATAAACTAGGATTTTTAGAAGATGCCACCATGCGAGGAATTGCAAATGAAATCATGGCCTATTACGAAATTCATAAAACCATTTGCTATGCAGACTTTCTAAGCTATGTCGAAACCAGCAAACTAAAAAATGAAATCTATGAAATCATTGAAAGTATAAAAGAAGAAAGCTTAGATGAAAATAGTATGGAAGAATATTTAAACATCATCAAAAAAACCAGAAAAGAAAAAGAAATTCAAAAATTAAAAATAGAACAAAAAAATGAACCAGATCCGAACAAAAAATTAGAAATTGGATGTCGAATTCAAGAATTAAAGAAAGAAGTGGAAAAATGAAAAAGAAAAATAGTACAGCAGTTAAAAATTTAATGGAATTAAAAAAGGAACAAGAGTATATCACCATCGAAGATTTAAAAAAACAAGCGGACTTATTAAAATTAGAAGAAGAGGATGTTAAAGAAGTTTTAGCAAGTTTGGAAAAAAGCAGTATAGAAGTTCTTCCTGAAGCACCAAAAAAAGAAAAAAAGAAAGCAGCCAAGGTAGTAGAAGTAAAAACTTTTGAAGAAAGAAAAGAAGAACTCATTCAAAAAGGCAAAGAAAAAGGATCCATTACTTTTGAAGAATTAGCGGGAGCCCTAAAAGGACTCGATGTCGATAATGATTCACTAGATGAACTATATAATGCTTTGATGGAAAACAATATTGAAGTATTATCCGAAGAAGAATCATCCAATGGTGGTATGAGTGATGACCCAATTATTTTAAATGATAATGAAATCACCAAAGATGTTAATATTAACGATCCTGTTCGAATGTACTTAAAAGAAATCGGTCGAATTCCTCTTTTGAGTGCTGAAGAAGAACTCGCCTTATCAGTAAGAGTAGCAAATGGGGAAGAAGAAGCCAAAAATCGCTTAGCAGAATCAAACTTACGACTTGTAGTTAGTATTGCCAAACGTTATGTAGGTCGTGGTCTCTTATTTCTAGACTTAATTCAAGAAGGAAATATTGGTTTAATGAAAGCCGTTGACAAATTTGACTACGATAAAGGGTACAAATTTTC
>CANQXM010000093.1 GCA_947627835.1 uncultured Bacilli bacterium
TAACCATCGAGCCATCCGTCAAAGCATGCGTCTGTTGAACGCGCCCTTTTCCAAAAGTTGTCTCTCCCACTAAAGTTGCTCCATAACTATCCCGTAAAGCTGCAGCCAAAATCTCAGAAGCCGATGCCGTAGAATCATTCATCACAACCACAATCGGATATTCCCTTTTTTCATCTGTGTCATCTCGGTAAGCAATGGTATCATCCCGTTCAGCCAAAGAATAAATCACTTTTCCTTTTTCTAAAAATAGATTGCAAATTTCCGTAGTTTGAGAAAGATAACCACCCGTATTATCTCGAACATCAATAATAAGGCCTTCCATTCCTTGACTTTCCAAATCCACAAGAGCCTTCTTTACTTGGGAAGCAACCGTATTCGAAAAAGTAGAAATCGCCAAATACCCAATTTTCTTCGTACCACCTGGAACCATTTGATAACTAATAGCTGGAACCTCAAGCGTTTCCTTAGATACATCAAATGAAAGCCTTTCCTCGTTTCGCAATACTTCCACATGAATCGCTCCATCTAAAGATTCACGAATCATAGAAGCCACTTCCGTAGTAGATTTTTCTTCCACATTTTCGCCATTAATTGCAACAATTCGGTCCATTTTCTGTAATCCAACTCTTTCCGCAGGAGAATCTGCAAAAACTTTATAAATCACATTATTGTCAATAACTTGAACCCCAATGCCCTCATATTCACCAACCAACTTCTCCGCCAAAGCATCCGTTTCATTCTTATTCAAATAATTAGAATAATCTTCTCCTAAATAATCAAACATCGCCTTCATCGCTTGCTCAAGCATCGCAGTTCGATCAATATCATCATAATAATCGCCCACCAAAGATGCATAAACTTCCAAAAATTCCTTCAAACTTTCATCTTGGCTTAAATCACTTCCACTAATATGACTAGTAATTCGCCCATTATTATACATAATGACACCCGTAGTAATACTTGTTAATATCGAAGTAATCACAACAATAATAATTAATTCACGCAATTGAAATCCGTTTTTCTTCTTCATATCTTCACCTGAATTTTACCAAACTAATCATATCATAAAATAACTTCAAAAAAAAGAAAATCCATGTCTTCCACATGAATTTCTAAACAGCTAATTCTTTAACAATCTCTTCTTCTTTTTCAAGATACTTAACCACTTTACCATTTTTAATTCTTAATAAGGTAGCCCCCTTAAATAAGAACTCATCGGTCTTAGTAGCTTTCGGATTACTTGCTTCATCAGATGATGCAACATAAGCTTCATTTAATTTATTGGATAAATCTACATGATAAATTGGTAACTTTCCACTATCACTTGTTGTATACTTGGATGAAAGTGCAGAATAATAAACCGCTTGACTACTTCCTTCATCATAAACAAAAACATAATACTCAGAAGCAGATCGATTCAAAATCGTTCCTACAATCGCCCGATTTTCATTAATCACACCCGTTTTATAATCTACTTCAAATAAACTTTTATCCATCACAAACATTTTACTAAAAAAATATACACCCAAAACCACAATGACAACCATGGCAAGAACAATAGCAAAATGAATTAACTCCCGTTGCTCCTCTGTATGATAACTAACTTTTTTCTTCTTGTTTTCCACATCGACTCACCAATCCCATTATAACAACCCAAACAAGATTTGTAAACATTTTAAAAAGAGCCGAAGCTCTTATAATCCTATTTTTCTCCATTTACTTCATTCACAACACTAGTAGAATTATTCATATTTTTTGCAATATTTAAAATTTCTTCTTGAGAAAGATCATTTCCTGCTAAATAATAACTAACTTGATTACTGGTCCAATAAAGGGAATTTTCACTAAGTGCAGCAACTGTATCATTTAACATAAGCGGATCGCCATAAACCGGAATAATCTCAAATTCATCACTTGCAAAAGCCGCTTCTTCAACAAGAACAAAACTCTTATCTCCTCCAAATGTTAAAATAATTCGTTCCCCATTATCCGTATCAACCTTATCTTTTCCAGATAAATAGGTATTACTTGGAATATATAAAGGATAAATAATATCTTCTAAAATACCCGTTGTCTTTTCTTTACTGCAATTTTCCTTTCCATTTTCACAACGATCTTGGCAAGATGCATCATTGCTCTGACAATCTTGATTACTATTTTTCGACTGCTCGGTCGTAGGATTCGATGAAGAATCTTCTTTAACAAAATCCTCTAATCTAAAATCATCTTCAGAAAGCCCGGCCTTTAAATCAATACTATGCACGTTTACCTTAATTTTCAAAACATCATTTTCATTAAAGACCTCCACCTTTTGTAACTTATAATCGGCATCCAACGTTACTTTTTGATAAACCAACTCTGCATTATTTGGATAATTTACTTTCGATTCAACGACATAACTATCTTCCACTTTCTCCATCTTTATAGAAGCATCTTCACTTAAATCATTAGCAATTGCTTTTAAAAGATAAGACTGACTGCTATTGTCCGGCCATTCACTTTGAAACTTAAAACTTTTGTTAAGAGAAGGAGTAATCACATAAACTCCATCTTGATTTCTTAAAATGACTTGTTCATGATTATTTGTTTGATTTACTAAAAAAACTTTATAAAAATTATCTTTTAAATAATTGGCTTCTACACTATAAGAAAAAGTATCTTCATCACTATAAATTTCCATCGTTCCTTTTAAAACATAACTTTTGGAATCATTGACAGTATTGACAAACTCTTTAACCACATCCGAAGCTGCCTTTTTTCCACATCCACAAGTTAAAAGTAAAATAGCCAGCCCTAAACACCAAAACTTTTTCATTTTCAAACCTCTCTTTTCTAATTAACTATATTAAAGAGAAATCAAAATATTCATGTATAAAAAAAGAAAATATGCCAAAAATAAAAATGACAGAAAGGATTGAAATGGATGGAAATATTACATAAAACCTGTTTGATCTTCACACTGATCGGAGCACTAAACTGGGGTCTTGTTGGATTCTTTGATTTTAATCTCGTCACCGCATTATTTGAAGAATCAAGCATGATTGTAAAAATTATTTATGATATCGTTGGGATTTGTGCAATCATTAATACAATGCTATTATTTAAACACTTCACTGATGATCCCATAAAATAAACTACCATTTCGGTAGTTTTTTCATTAGAAAATATTAATAATTTCATCTCCAACAACATCAATATGAAGAGCCGCCGGATTTTTAGAAAGTCCTGGCATCGTCATAATATCCCCTAGATACACAACGATAAACTCAGCCCCCGCAGATACGTGTAAATCTCGCACCGTAACGGTAAAATCTTTAGGATATCCAAGTTGATTTTTATCATCACTAAGTGAATATTGCGTTTTAGCAATGCAAAGAGGATACGCTTTAAAAAATTGATTAATAAATTGTAGTTTCGAAGAAGCTTCTTTCGTATATATAACATTCTTGGCATGAAAAATCTTGGTACATACAAGTTCAATCTTTTTCTCGACCGAATCCGTATCCTTATAAAGAAGATTCAAAGAAGGCGTTTGAAATGTTAACAATTCCTTAGCAAGAGCAAGAGCACCCTTTCCTCCCTTAGCATGTACTTCATTTACAATACACTTGCGTCCTCTTTTTGAAACATAATCGATAACCGTTTGAATTTCTTTTTCCGTATCCGTTTGATAACGATTTAATGTAACAAGATAAGGAACCTGTAACAAATCCAAATTATCCATATGAGCTTCTAGATTTGCTAAGCCTTTGGTAAGAGCAGAAACATCTTCTTTGGTAATGTCTTCCATCGAAACTCCACCATTATATTTTAAAGCTTTCACCGTGGCTACTAAAACGACAGCACTCGGTTGAAACTTCTCTTTACGACAGACAATATCTAAAAACTTAAATCCCCCCAAATCAGAGCCAAAACCGGCTTCACTAATCACCAGAGGAGACATCTTTCGTGCCATGAAAGATG
>CANQXM010000094.1 GCA_947627835.1 uncultured Bacilli bacterium
GAATTTTAAGAAATAATGATATTTTTGGACTTTTCCTATTCCTGCACATGGTGGTGTGGATCCGGGTAGCGTGGTTGGAAATGTTTATGAAAAAAATATTAATTTAAGTATTACCAAGTATTTGGGTGAATATCTGAGTGATTATGGAGCTACTGTTTATTATACGCGGGATGGTGATTATGATTTAGGAAGTCCAAAAGCTTACTATCGAAAGAAAAGTGATTTTGATAACCGAATTAAACGTATTAATGAAAGTCATGCGGATTTGTATTTGTCTATTCATTTAAATATTCTTGCTGATACTGAATATTTTGGTCCGCAAATTTTTTATAATCATAAGTATCCGATGAATGAGAAATTTGCAAATTATTTGCAAACATATTTAAATTCACTTGTTGGAAGTGATCGGGAAACTAAAAAAATACCTTCTTCAACTTACATGTATTCCAAACTTACAGTTCCCGGTGTGTTAATTGAGTGTGGTTTTTTGTCAAATCGTGATGAGCAAAAAAAATTGATAACGGAAAGTTATCAAAGAGAATTTGCCAAATATGTGGCTGATGCAATTCGTGATTTTAGTTTTTAAAAAATTGTGGAACGTCACTTCTTGTCCATTCAAGTCCGGTTGCATAAGAGTTGTTCTTTATTTCTCTTAAGTAATCATGGATGTTCATTTTGTTTTGTAATACTTTTTCTGTGTCATTAAATATTTTGACTGCTTTTTCTTTTGCTTCTTGGTATAGTTCATCAAATGATTGATTCGACTGGATTTTTTTGTCAATTGGGTTACACCAGGTTTTCTTTTCGCGATTTAATACCGATTTATCCATATGTTTTACGTAGAAACTCAGGTATTCATATTTCGTTCCTTTTTTAAAAATACCATCATAAATCTTATATGCAAATTTTTTAATACCCGTGTGGTCTGTTACAAAATATTTTAAAATGTAGTGTCCTTGATTTGCACTTTTCTCATATATTTTCGCCATGTTTTTTTTATGAAAAGTTTTATCAAAGGTGATATCCATTACTTCTTTTAGTTCTTTCGAAAACTTTATTTTAGGTAAAAGTAAGTCAGCTAGTTTTGCTTGATGCAAATTTAAATTTCTTTTTTCTTTTAGATAAATTCGATCAATCATTACTTCAATTTTTTCATGATTTCCACGATATTTTCTAGTCTTGGCTTCATCATCGCACCAACCTGCGTTATAGATAATGAATGGGTGGCAAGTGCTATCAAGTAAATAATGCGTAAGAGAGCCATATAGATATGCACACACTTCTGGGTTATCTTGTAAGTTCTTTTCTTTGATGGTGAGTAGAATATTTTTAAAATAATCTTGAATGTTAATACGTTGTGCCGTAGTTCCAAAAGAACGAATTTCTCTTCCTTTTTTAAGGGTTAATAAATTATAATAAAAAAGATTGTCAAAGCTTTGAGCAAATATATGATAAGTTGATAGTTCACTATTTATTTTTTCTTGAATGCTTTTTTTGACGCTTGTAAGGACATCATCACTAAATAAGTGATGGGTTACAATTGAAGGCATATTTTCACCAACCTTTCACAAAATTATAACATAAGGTTCACGAAAAACCTATAGAATGATACTGAGCTTTGTGATATAATACTCTAAACTACGGGGTGACACGATGGAAAAAATCTTTAAGACGTTGGAAGAGCAAATTGATATATTGCAAAGCAAAGGATTAACCATCCCAGATGAAAATTATGCTAAAGAAATTCTTTTACGTGAAAATTATTTCTTTTTAAATGGTTATCGACACTTGTTTGTAGATCAGTCTTCACGAATGTTTTTGGCTGGTACGACTTTTAATGAATTGTATTCTTTGTTTTATTTTGATCGACATATTCGTAATACACTTTTTAAGAATTTGTTGATTATTGAAAACAATATTAAAAGTATTATGGCTTATTATTTGTCAATGAAATATGGCATTCGGGAAGAGGAGTATTTGAATCCTAGAAATTTCGTAAGAAGTGCAGATCGAAAACGTCAGGTGAATGATCTAATTAAAAAGTTAAAAAGACAGATTCGAATTAATGGCGGACAACATCAAGCAACACAGCATTATATTGAACATTATGGGTATATTCCTCTTTGGATTGTTGTGAAGATTTTGTCTTTTGGGATTGTCGGTGAGTTTTATTCCATTTTAAAACCAGAGGATCAACGGGCCATTGCAGAAATGTTTCATGTAAGTCGAGAAAATCTAATTGTTTGGTTACCTATTTTAGCTAATTATCGAAACTTGTGTGCTCATGAAGATATTTTGTATGAACATAAAGCACAACGTCCCATTGCAGATAGCCATTATCATGAACGCTTAAAAATTGCAAAGGAAAATGGCGAGTATGTTTGCGGAAAAGAAGATTTGTTTGCTTTGGTAATTATTTTAAAAGATTTACTACGAGCTGATGACTTTTATTTACTAATGGATAATTTGGATTATGATATTCAATTGTTATCCAGTAAGTTAAAAACAATCTCTATTGAAAAAGTGCTTGAGAGGATGGGCTTTCCAGCAAATTATAAAGAAATTGTGAGGTTATGAAATGAAAAACAATAATGTAAAATTTGTTATTTGTGGTGTTTTTTCTGCTCTTTTGGGAGCTCTTGTGATGTTTTTAGGCATTTATATGTTTCCAGAACCATTTAGTAAGGTGATTACGGAGACGGTTGAAAAGAAGAATGTGACGATTACTGATACCGGAATTGCTGAATCGGTTGATAAAATTTATGATGCAGTGGTTGTTGTTAAAACCTATCAAAAAAAGAAACTTTATTCGACTGGAACGGGGTTTGTTTATGAAATTGATGGTGACACTGCTTATATTTTAACGAATAATCATGTTATTGAATCTGGCGATGAGGTTCACGTACAGTTTACGGATGGATCTACGGAAGAAGTTAAAATCGTGGGTAGTGATAAGTATGCTGATATTGCGGTTCTTTCTATGAAAGCGAATGATTCTGTGAAGGTTGCTGAAATTGGTAATAGCGATGTCATTCGGGTAGGAGATACGGTGTTTGCTGTAGGTGCACCACTCGATGCTACGACTTATTCTGGAACGGTTACGCGAGGAATTATTTCTGGAAAAAATCGGATGGTTAGTGTTTCTTTAAGCAATTCTTCTACCTCTGATTGGGTAATGAGTGTTTTACAAACCGATGCTGCTATTAATTCTGGTAATAGTGGAGGACCTTTAGCGAATAGTAACGGCCAGGTAATTGGCATTACTTCTTTGAAACTTGCTAGTTCAGGAATTGAAGGAATGGGCTTTGCAATTCCTATTGAGACGGCGATGGATTATGCGCGAAAGATTGTTTCGGGTGTTAAAATTCAAAGACCTTATTTAGGGGTTTCGATGTCTAATTTAAGTGATGCTCGATATGCTCTTTATCCAAGATTAGAAGATTTGGATATTGAAAATGGAGTATATATTTCACAAGTAGAAAAGGGAAGCCCAGCAGCAAATGCAGGAATTAAAACGGGCGATGTCATTATTGAAATTGATGGGGTAGAAATTAATTCGCTTGCTTATTTAAGATATCATTTATATCAACATGAAGTTGGGGATGATATGAATGTTGTGGTATACCGAGATGGAAAAGAGGAAGAAATCACAGTTCATTTAAATAAAGCTAGTGATGATTAGTACTTGTATTAAAGTTTAGAAAACGATTCGAAGTGGATGAGTTGTTTTCTTTTTTATTTATTGACAAAGAGTATCCTATTTGATACATTTCTTGTATCATTCTGAAGAGGTGGGTTATATGGCGTTATGTAAGGTAACTTTGGAGGATTTGCTTACTTCTATTCGTGCTTATTGTCATGATGAAACGGACGTGGATTTGGTTTGCCGTGCTTATGAATATGCTAGTTTTTTACGACGGGAGGCGTTTCGTCTTTCGGACCTCCGCCCGGAC
>CANQXM010000095.1 GCA_947627835.1 uncultured Bacilli bacterium
GGAGCTTTAAAATAAGCTTTATCAATCACTTTTCCACGTTCATTATAATGAACATCTACCACACCAATCGGGGTAGGTTTTTTAAAAATTAATGCTACATTTTCCTCTTCATAATACGTATTCGATAAATTAATAAGATTTTCCAAATCCATACCACGATTCCCATAAGTAATTGGATTATTTTTTGATTTCACAATGTTGTTTGGATAATGCACACCATACCACCTTTATTCATTATACTATAAGAAGAACTTTTTTTCTACGAAGAAAGCAAATTTTAAAACATTTGACAACTCTTGTCGAATGAAAGACAAAGCATCAAAAATCACATAAAATAAAGATAGGTGAAAGAGATGAAAGATTTAAATGTCGAAATCATTTTAAATGAAATGCTTCTAAAAATTAAAGAAAGTGAAAATCTTCTTTATATTCGTAGTTTCTTAACACCCAAAGATATCCAAAAATAACCATTCTTTCTAAGAATGCAAAAATGGTCGCATCTTGACTTGCCTATCATTTCTTGGTAAAATTCTTCATGAAGAAGGTGATAGAATGGTAGAAGACAAAATTGTGCTTAGTCCAACGGAAATCTATGAAAAAGAATTTAAAATTGATGCCCGTGGCTATCGTCCACAAGAAGTTGATAACTATTTAGATATCATTATTCGGGATTATACCGAATTTATGACTATCATCAGGGGCCAAGAAAAACAAATTCACGAATTAGAAGAAGAAAACGAACGACTAAAAAGTGAAAATCGAAAACTCAGAAACATCTTAGATGCCCAAGAAACTTCAAATAGTCGTAGTAACAATGTAAATAACATTGATTTATTAAGACGAATTAGTCAATTAGAAAAAATAGTTTACGGAAAAAATGAATAATAACCGGACAAATGCTGCTACAAAGAAGTAGTAGAGGAAAGTCCATGCTCGCACGCTCCTGAAATGGGCGTAGTGATCGTGCTAGAGGAAAAAATAACTCTAGGTAGTGCAAACTAACGGCTTCGAACAAACCGCTCAAGGTTTTAGTAGATATAAAAGTGCCAAAGTGACGAAGAACTTGGAAACGAGGGAAGTGGAACGTGGTAAACCCCGCGAGTGAGAAACCCAAATTTTGGTAGGGGAGCTTTCGCCTTCGGAAATGAAAAACGAAGCGAAGGACCGCAAGGTAGATAAATATTTGTCGCGTCAAAAGACGTACAGAACATGGCTTATAAGTTATTATTTTATTTTTTAAAGGAGTGAAACACTTTGAAAGAGCTGGGAAGCCTCTTAAAAGAAAAAAGGGAAAATAAAGGGGTTAGTATCAGTGAAGCAAGTAGCGATTTAAAAGTGAAAGAAGTTGTCTTAGAAAACATCGAAGAAGGAAACATCGGCGCCTTTAAAGACATTTATATATTGAAAGATGACATTAAAAGTTATGCAAAATACTTAGGATTAAATGCTGATAAATTACTAGATGAATTTAACGAGTATCTTTTTGAGTATACTTCAAGGATTCCCGTAAAAGAAATTGAACGAGAAATTAGTAAAAATAATAAAATGGAGAAAGAAGAATTAAAAGTAAGTTCTCCTTATACTAAACCCATGAAAAAATATCCCCGAAAATATTATATTTTGCTTTATGCCATCATCGTTTTGATTATCTTTATCATCTTTTTTTGGAGCATTAAACAAATTACAATCGGCAATGAACAAACCCATATCATTAGTTATGTTAAGTAGGTGAAGAAATGGCAAAAAAAATTAGTATTTTAAGAATGAGCATAATTGCTTTATCACTAATTATTTTAATGATTCCTTGGTATCAACTAGGATTTACTTTTCCAAACTTTATGGCCGGTGGAAAAATTATTGTAAATACAGAATACCTCTGTGTTGGATTCCTATTTTTAATTACCATTCTTTTAAAAATTTTTTCACTATCCCTAGTAGAGCGTAAGAAAAAAGAATTAAAATTAATCGTCAGTTTAGAAGAAGCAATGGAAACCATTCAAATTGAAGGCTTACTAATTCTTCTAGCATACAATGGCTTTATTTCTGGAGTTATTCCCTTAATCATTGTTTCCAAAGAAATCATCATTCAAACAATGAAGAAAATTAGTGCTGATAACGGAAAAATGATGGAAAAAAGTCGCTTGAGTATGTGTGAAAAAATAATGATGAATGTTGGCATCTTGCTACTCTTATTTTACAATTTGCCATTTGAATTATGGAACTTCTATTTTGCAGATGCACTTGTGATGATTGCAACCATCCTAAGTGTGTTAAACGGTTGCATTTATTTCTTTGAAGCCAAAAACTTAATTGTTACCAAAAAAACATAGATTCTCTTACAAAGAGAATTTTTTTTGCCAAATGAGAGTAAAATAACACAAAAAAACAAAGTTTCTAAGAAAAAATATGAGAAAATAAATTCGGTGAAACAAATGGGAAAAATCATTGTAATAGAAGGAACCGATTGTTCTGGAAAAGCAACACAAGCGAAAAAATTAAGAGAAAAATTAGAGAATATGGGATATAGTGTATGGCAAACTTCATATCCAGATTATGATACGCCAACTGGAAAAATTATTGGTGGACCATACTTAGGAAAAGAAGAAATTTGTGCTGGTTGGTTTCCAGAAAAAGCAGGAAATGTCGATGCCAAAGTAGCAAGTATGTATTATGCAATTGATCGATATTATAACAAAAACAAAGTAGAAAAAAATAAAAAAAGTCATGACTATGTTTTACTAGATCGCTACACCTATTCAAATATGGCACATCAAGGTGGAAAAATAAAAGATAAAAAAGAGCGAATGGCCTTATTTGAATGGCTAGAAAAACTCGAATTTGAAATGTTACATCTCTCTGTACCAGATATCAAAATTTTTTTACATATGCCGTACCAAGCTGAAACATTTTTAAGACAAAACCGGAAAGAAGAAAAACTAGATGAGCACGAACAAGATGAAAAACACTTACAAAATGCCGAAAAAACTTACTTAGAAATTGCTGAAAAATACCATTTTTATACGATTAAATGCACCAAAAAAGAAAACATTGAAAATATCAAAGATATTAAAAGTGTAGAAGAAATTTCAGAAGAAATTATAAATTACGTAAAATCTTTTTCCAAGGAAAAAGAAAATTAGAAAAAGAAAAAAGGAAGAAAAACAAAATTATAAGAGAAATTCTTCCTTTTTTGTATGGAAATAGATACCAAACGAATGTTTGAAAAAATCATTGACAAACCATATAAACTATAATAAAATGAACTTGTAATGAAGAAGTATGGAGGATTTATGAAAACAACAAAAGATATCAAAGATAAAGACAAAGCATTAGAACAAGTATTAGCAGACATTGAAAAACAATTTGGAAAAGGGGCCATTATGAAATTAGGAGCCCAAGAACATATGGAAGTAGAAGTAACTTCAAGTGGATCCTTAACCTTAGATATTGCTTTGGGAGTAGGAGGATATCCAAAGGGAAGAATTATTGAAATTTATGGACCAGAATCATCTGGAAAAACTACCTTTGCTCTTCAAGCCATTGCGGAAGTTCAAAAAACGGGAGGAAGAGCGGCTTTTATTGATGCAGAACATGCACTCGATCCGGTTTATGCAAAAAACTTAGGAGTAAATATCAATGAACTTTTATTATCACAACCAGATACTGGGGAACAAGCTTTAGAAATTTGTGAAGCCTTAGTTCGTAGTGAAGCTGTCAATATTATTGTAATTGATTCCGTTGCAGCCCTAGTTCCACAAGCTGAAATTGATGGCGATATGGGAGATAGTCATGTAGGATTACAAGCCAGATTGATGAGTCAAGCACTTCGAAAACTTTCTGGAACAATCAATAAAACTAAAACCACAGCAATTTTTATTAACCAACTTCGTGAAAAAGTAGGAGTATTATTTGGAAATCCTGAAACCACCCC
>CANQXM010000096.1 GCA_947627835.1 uncultured Bacilli bacterium
CGGTTGGTATTCCTGGCACAGTCGGTGGGTGTATTGTTGGAAATGCTGAGGCTTATAAAGAATCGACATTTGATTATTTAAAGACGGTAACTGTGTTAACTCCGGATTTGGAAGTAAAAACTTTTTTAAAAAAAGAACTTAGTTATGCTTATCGAACTAGCTATTTTAAAGAACATCCTGGGTATGTCATTTTAGAAGCCACTTTTCACTTACCCAAAGGAAATTATGAAGAGAGCATGGAAATTGTTCGCAAACGAAAACAAAAACGAATGGAGACTCAACCGCTTGAATATCCAAGTGCTGGAAGTGTTTTTCGAAATCCTGTCGATCATGATCCGAGTGGGAAACTTATTGAAAGCATAGGTCTTAAAGGAAAGAAAATCGGGGGAGCCGAAGTTAGTAAAAAACATGCTAACTTTATTATTAATACTGGAAATGCTACTAGTAAAGACGTGCGAAATTTGATAGAATTAGTACATCAACAAGTATGGGAGCATTATCACATTGATTTAGTAATGGAACAAGAATATGTAGGGTGGGATTAGTCATGAAGAAAAGAGTGCAAACAAAACGAAGATTAAAGATGAAAAATTTCTTGATTCTTTCTTTGGTTGTTCTCTTTTTTTTCGCGATTTTCTTCTTTTTATGGAATCTTCCGACGCGGGCAATTTTAATTACTGGAACCAGTTATCTTTCTGATCAAGAAATTATTGAAACCGCTGGATTAAAGGAATTTCCACCTATTTTTCAAATTCATCGAAGTCGAATTCGTAAAAATTTGTTGGCACTAGATTATATTGATCGCGTGGTAATTCATCAAAATCTTTTGGGGATTCTTACGTTAGAAATTACCGAAGAAAAACCGATTTTTTATCATCGGACGAAAGAAAAACTTGTTTTAGAAACCGGAAAAATGATTGATTCACAAGAACTTCAAGGAGTTCCCATTTTGGTAAATTATGTTCCGGATGAACTTTATGAACGAATGGTATCGCAGATTCGCAAGATGGATTCTCAAGTTTTGCATTTAATTAGTGAAATTGAGTATCAACCTTGGAAAAGTGGCGATGTAACTATTGATGATACGCGTTTTGTTCTAAGAATGAATGATGGAAATTTGGTTTATGTCAATTTGATTAACTGGGATAAGTTAAATAATTATATGACAATTTATTCAACACTTAATAATGCTAAGGGAGTTTTGCAACTTGATTCTTCTTTAGGAAATGGAATTACTTTTACACCATTTTAGGGGGGTGTTATCATGCGTGAAAATTATGATAAAAAAATGATGGAAATTCTTCAAGAACTTCCAAAAGATAAGGTACCACAACTTTTATTACATACCTGTTGTGCGCCCTGTTCTTCTTCGGTGATTGCTCGATTAAGTGAATATTTTTCTATTACGGTTTTTTATTATAATCCTAATATTGAACCGAAAGAAGAATATCTCAAACGAAAAAATGAGCAAATTCGTTTTTTAAAGGAGTTTCCTTCCGTTCATCCCATTTCTTTTTTGGATGCTGATTATGAACCGGAAGTCTTTTTACAGATGGCTAAGGGATTCGAACTTGAACCAGAGGGTGGAAAGCGGTGTCATGCATGTTACCGGTTGCGACTTCAAAAGACGGCCGAAGTTGCTAAAGCTAAGAATTTTGATTTTTTTACGACTTCGCTTACGGTAAGTCCTTATAAAAATAGCCAAGTGATTAATCAAATTGGCAAAGATTTAGCAAGTATTTATCAAGTTCCTTATTTATATTCTGATTTTAAAAAACAAGATGGTTATTTAAAAAGTATCTTGTATAGTAAGCAGTATCAACTTTATCGTCAAGATTACTGTGGATGTCGGTATTCAATTTATCAAAAAGAAGAAGTATCACGAGATAAACAAACTTTAAACGAAAAGATTTAAAAAGTTTTGATTAAAAAAAGGAAATTCATTTTTTCTATTTAATAATAATAGTGAAAGGAGGATTTTCTTATGACGACGGAAGTGCAGAAGAGTATGTACTTGCGAAATGCTTATGCCATTAAACTTCTTCATGATGAGGGTTACAAAGTGTATATTTGTATGTGGAAGAGAAGATCTCCGTAGTCAAATCTATGAAGGAAGTCAGATGATGGAAAAAGTGAAAAAAATTGTTGGAATTCTAGGGGCTGAATTAGATGAACCTTTTTACTATAATCCAAATGAAATTGATTCAGATTATTATGATGAGATTAAAAAACGTGCCATTCAATCTGCCTATAGAACAGTTAGAAGAGAAGCAATAAAAAAACTGAATAAAAAAATTGTAAAGTCCTTGCTTGATATGAATATGTCTGCTGAAGATATTATGAAAGTTACTGATTTATCCAAGTCAAAATATGATCGAATCTTAAAAGAAATTGCAACTAAAAAGTAACCGAACTGGTTACTTTTTGATATTTAAGATATTCTTTTTATATTCGTTATAAGCTTTGATGCCAAAATTATCTGTAAATCCTTCATAAGGAATCTTTTTTTCTTCCAGTATTTTTTTTATGTAATATTCGGTTAAATGAGGATTTCTAATAAAGAGAGGTCCTAGTTGATAGGTTCCTAGGAAATGGCTCTTTTTAATTCCTTCTTTGGTTTCTTTGGGAACATATCCAGTTCCTTGAATACAAAGAAAAGCATTTGGTTCTTCGACATCTACCATCACCGAAGAACGATTTTCAAACCCGATGATTTCTTCTTTTAAATCACTAAAGGTTGCTTCGGTTTCTCCGACAATTCGAAAGTCAGTTTCTTTACTTGAAAACTTTAGCAATCCGAGCGTTTCTTTTTTATTTCCGTTTAAGTCGATATATTCTTTGCCAAATAAGTTTAAAGCATTTCCTGTGACAAAGAAATATTTTTTCTTTTTCCATGCACTTTCGATGTCTTTTTTTCTTTTTAATAAATCATTTCGAACGATTTCTAAGTTTTCTTCATTTCCACTTCCTAAGTAGAAGATGTCATATTTATCAAAATCAATGGCATCATCAACGGTTAGAAAATGGGTGATTACTTTTACTTTATTATGTTCTAAATGACGAATGAGGGCTTTTACGTTGCCACTTTCTCCATATAAATTTAGTAAATCATAATATAAATGAGCGATCTTAATTGTTTCCATGGCAATCTTCCTCCAAGTGTTTTTTAATAATGGCTGTCATATCAAAACATACCATTGTATAAATATTTCCTTTGGTTTTTTCTCTTACAATTTGAATAATGTCATCGAGATTTTCGATTAATAAGAGTTTTTCATTTTTAATTCCGGCATAGGATAGGCGAGTAGCTACATCATATTTGAACCGGCCAATGCAACAAATTTTATCAATGGAAGGATCATTTAATAACTCAAATTCAATATCCCATAGCCAACTTAAATCATTATATTCATAACGTCTTGAAACATTGTCAAATCCTAAGATAACGGTTTTGGTTCCATATTCACTAGCAATATATTTTAAACTTTGGTAATAACTTAATGGGTTTTCGTTTTTACTTTCTAGCATGGTAATGGTTCGATCATCTAGTTGATATCTTTTTCCTCTTTTGGCAGCAATTTGATTCTTATTTAAGGCAAATTCAATATCTTTTTTGGGAACACCGATGGTATCACAACAGGCATAAGCAGCCGTCGTTGCATAAGCTACATATAAAATATTTTGATTTAAATGAATATCCGTTTTGTTAATCTTCATGGTTAAATTTTCTAAATCAATATGGGTTGCTTCGTAATCGGGGATTCCTCTTGTAAAATCACAATTTTTACAGTAATAAGAACCAAGATGACCGTAGTGATAATAATTATAAG
>CANQXM010000097.1 GCA_947627835.1 uncultured Bacilli bacterium
TAAGAATTAATTCTAACTGTTAGATTTGGAGTATCAACTCTTTTTAATGCTTCTTTCAATGTAAAAGCTCCAATTTTGTCTTTTCCTTCTCCCAACCAATCATCAATCCATGTTTTTTCTTCAATTGGACCATATATATATAATTCCGTTTCATTTTCGTCCTTTTTTCTGAAATTCAGATAATTATTATCCATCTTCTTTCACACCTCCTTTCACCTTACCATAGTTTTTGGTTAAATTATGTTCATCAGCCCAAGGTTCATCAATCCTCGGCAATCCTAATAACTTATTTATTTCATTTCTGCTAAATCCATCTGCTGTTAATTTATCAATTCCATTCGCTGATTCTAATATGTCTTTATGACAAATATTGAACTTATTAAAAGAAATATATTCTCCCTTTAAAAAGTCCCTTTTTCCAACTAGTCCCAAATTGAATCCATCTTCCAATATTTTGAAGTGTGGATCCACTCCAAAAGTTATAAAATCGTTTGTTCCTGTGGACTTTTCAGTTTTGCTTCCATAAAAAATATCAAGAGGTATATTCCAATCTCTTGACACCGTATCTCCTACCTGTTTTATAATACTTTCTAAACTACTCACTGCTTTACTATCAAAATTATCTTTATTTAAATTTGTTATATCAAAAGCATCAGATAATAATACTATAGCTTCATCATCTCCTATTAAGCCTTCTGTCATTTTCTGCTTATAATCATCGTAGCTTACAGGTTTCTTTGTCTTCTCATCGAAAATTTTTGGTTGAGTTCCAGGAAATTTTAATCTCCATTTTGGATTATTTGTTTTAAGGAATCCTTTAACAGCAGAATTTACCAACTTACTCATATTATCTTTAAAACTAGAAGAAGCTAAATCTAGTTTTGTATTTTTTATTGAAAAATACATTGCATTTTCAGAATTATACTTTTTCCTTAATGGAATAATATTTCCATCATCATCGGCTATTTTTATATTAGTAAATATTTTTCCATATAAAATTGAATCGTTCATATCAAAATCATCTGCGACATAAAGTAGAAGGTCATTTTTATAATCTTGATTTATAATAACTAATGCCTTTTTTTCGCTTAATAATTTAGTTACCAATTTATATATAAACTTTGTTCCGCTCTCGTATAAATTAGGTTGTATATTCAAAGTCCAATATAGATCATTTTTTGATTCTTCTATTTTTTTAGTTTCTCTATTAAGTGCAAAAACTTGTATTTCACATTTTGCTATAGTTTTTGCAATCAAATCTATAGCATGAGCTTCTGCTAATGTATAAATATATTCGGATTTATTTTTTGCTCCCAACAAAACTTCCAAAAAATATTCTCCGCTTATCATTTTTTTTATCAAAAAACACTTCATATCCTCCTATACATATATAATTTCTTCATCCAATAATTCTTGCCCACTCATTGCAACAACAAAGGCCATGAATGGATCATTTTTTCTTAATTTTGGTTCTATTTTTTCATATTTTTTATTTCCATCTTTTCCTGTTTTTATTGCTGTATTATTAATTGCCCATCTCATAATTGCACTATTACCAATATTTATTTTTCCTTCTGCAAAAGCCACCTCAATTCGTGGTGCTGTAATTGCTACAATACTATCAATTCTTCTTATCATTCTAATCTCCCCATATGGATTTTCTTTAGTCTCAATTGTTATGTTATATTCTTCAAATGTTTTCTTCAACAATGTGAATCTGTACATATCCATTATCCATTTTTGGACATTGTATTTGGCCGATTCATTTATAAGCCAAATGATAATTTCTTCAGCATCAATCGTTTCCGTATCCACAATCACGAAATCTTCATATCCAGGTTGTCCTATGTTTTCAAAAGGAAATTTAATATTTTTAAAAAATTTATTTTTTCTGCAAATCCATGTTTTTTGCCTCCAAATATATTCTCCGTCTATTTTTACTAAAAAACCTGCACTTGCAAAATCTTTAAGTGACGCATAGTCCAATCCAATTATTGCTTTTTCTCCTTCTATATCACCTGTTTGTCTTGGAATTTCATTTTCAACGTCTTCATAAGAAGCTCTTAATATATTCTCCCATTCTGTAACTGCCATTTCTTCATCCTGTTGTGGTAAATTCATTCTTTTTGAATAAAATTCTGTCTTATATGAGGGAGTATTTATCATGTCTATGTAATCATTTATTATTTCTTCTTGAAGTGAAGGCATAAATCTTAAACTTGGATTCGCTTGTACCCAATATGTTATATCAATATCATTTTCATTTCCTGTTTCTAGATATTCTTTCATTGGAGAATCTATATATTCTTCTTTGTCAACTTTGTATATAATTGGCAATATTTTTGCAAACTTTATCCCTTTATTTAGTACAGAATTTGCTATTGATATTTTTTCATCAAGTGGACCTCCTCTTATTTTTCCATTGGTTGTTATAATTACTATTCTTGCATTTTTAACCTTTCCTAATCCTGATTTAAAAACGTTTATTTGTTTATAGTCTTCATATGCGTGATATTCATTATAGATTATCATACCTGTTTGCTTACTATCTTTTGTTTTAGCATTTGCTGTATTATATCTTAATATGGAATGTGTTTGTTTGTTAATTACCATCGTTTTATTCCAATAAAAATATTTTTTCATTATCAATTTATTTTCTTCCAGCATATTGTAAACAACTTTGAATGAATTTATTGCTTGATCTTCTGCATTCGCAACAATGTCTATATGATAATTTTTTACACCATAGTGGTGGGTTTGAAGGAAATTCGCAAGTGGCATTATCATTCCATCTTTTCCATTACCCCTACCCATCAATATAAAAATTTCTCTAAATAGAACTGAATTTTTCGTGTTATCTTTATATATAAAAAATAAAGCATAAATAAATTTTTGGTACGGAAACATTTTATAGTACCACTTTTCGCAATATTTTAAACACTTATAAAAAGTTTCCTCATCAAAAAAGACATCGTCTCTTGACAATGTCGGTTCAATTATATTTTTTATTAATAGTTTTATTTCTTCATCTGTTTCAGTAGGATTTTCTTTAACAAATTTTATATATTCATCAATTTCCTTACAGCAAATCATCTCCTTCACCTTCTTTTACTGGATCACCTTCACCTGTCAATGTTGTTTCTGGCTCCTTCAAATTCAAATCCTCTAAAAGTTTTCTCATTTCACTACTTATTGTTGCCAAATTCTTAACACTCTCATTCGCTTTAACTGTTGTGTATCCATTTCCTGTTTTAACTTCATATCGAATACCGTTATCTTTAATGTCGTATTTCAGAATGTCTTTCAATTCAGCCAAATATAGATAATGCTCTATTAGATCATCAAACTGTGCTCCAAATTTGTTTTGACTAATTAATTGATCTTGCAATGCTTCTCTTATTTTTTTCATTTTTTTTTTTATTTCTTTATCTCTTTTTGCTTTTCTTTTTTCTTCTTCTGTTTTAACTTTTTTTTCTTTGTTTTCTGCCTTGGTTTTTGTTTTTTTTACCTGTTTTTTCTTTGTTGGCATCTTGACACCCCTTTCATACGCGAAAAAATAAAAAATTTGAACAGTCTTGACCACACACCCGCTCTCCTTAAGCCCCAGAGGGTCCTAGATTTTGACCGGGGTATTCCTTTTGTTTCTAACTCTCTGCAAAATTCTTCGCATACCTCTTATCTAACGTGTGTG
>CANQXM010000098.1 GCA_947627835.1 uncultured Bacilli bacterium
GAATTAAACATGACTAATACCCATTTTGTAAATGAAACAGGATTAGATGCCGATAATCACTATAGTTCATTAAATGATGTAGCCATCATGTTTCGTTATGCACTAAACAATGAAGAACTAAAAACCATTTTTTTAAGTTCTTCTTATACAACGTCCAATCAAACCAAAACATTCGTAAGTACTACCAACCGGTTTATTGCCAAAAATCATATCCAAATGGACTATCTATTGGGAGGAAAAACCGGAACCACCGATGCAGCAGGTCTTTGTTTAGCTTCCATTGCTTATGAAAATGGAACCAATTACATGCTTATTACAGCAAATGCACCCTTAAGTTATCAAACGCCATATCACGTTTTAGATGCCAAAACCATTTATGATTACTTTATTGAAAGTTACGAATCCAAAACTATTGTTTCCAAAGAAGATGTAATCGCTCATATAAAAACAAAATTTGCAATCCCCGATGAACTGACTTTCAAAGCAGAGAAAGACATTATGAAATACGTTTCCAAAGACTTTCAAAAAGAAGATATAACCTATGAATATGAAGGCATCGATGAAGTTTCTGTAAACACCGAACCCAATACCCACCTAGGAGTAGTGAAAATCATCTATCAAGACGAATTGATTGATCAAATTGATGTAACGTTAAAAGAACCACTACAACTAGATATCAAAGAGATTTGTGATACATACAAAGTAGAAATTGGAATAACGATCTTTCTAATCATCCTCCTTGTGCTAATAGTAATTATTCGAAGAAATAAAAAAAGAAAAAGAAATCAAAAGAAGTAGATTTTTGATATAATAAAAAAAATAATAGGAGAGAATATGAAAAAGCGAAAATTAAGAAAAGGGGTTTGGGTCGTTCTTGGGATTTTGATAGTGTTACTAGCAGCAGTAGGGGGAAGCTTATATTTTTTAAAACCGAAAGAACAAGAAGAACCCAAAAGTGAAATTCCCGTTGTGGAACAAGAAGAAACCCCGAAAGTAGAAAGTGCTAACCTAACCATTGTCGGCGATCTTTTATTTGAACAACCATTTTATAACTTTCTTGATTCGGGAGGAAATGGAAAAGATTATTTTCAAAATGTAGAACCAATTTTTCAACAAGATGATATGACTATTGGCAACATGGAAGTAGTAATTGGCACCGATGACATGGAAATGAGTGGAGTTGGATATAGTTTCTGTGCCCCAGAAAGCATAGGAAATTTAGTGAGTTCCATTGACTTAGATGTGTTAAGTACTGCCAATAATCATACCTATGATAGAGGATTAAAGGGAATTCAGTCGACCATCAATTACTTTAAAAAAAATACCGATATTTTAACGGTTGGAACCTATCTTGATGAAGATCTTCAAAAAGATAAAATCAAAGAAATCAATGGGATTACCTTCGGTTTCCTTTCTTATACATATGGAACGAATGTGAGAATTCCGGTATCCGAAAGACAATATGTTGGATTATACCGAGAACCTGGTGTTACAACCGTAACAGAAGAATACAAAAAGAAACTCCAAGATGAAGTAAGTGCGTTACAAAAAAAAGTCGATGTCGTGATTGTAATGATGCATTGGGGAAAAGAATTTACCTATACACCAAGTGACGAACAAATCGAAATGGCCCATCTTCTAAATAAAGCCGGAGCAGATATCATCATTGGTAACCATTCCCATTCAATTGAACCCATCGGTTGGATTGGAACAGATCATGTTTCTTTAGTTTATTATTCTCTTGGTAACTTTGTCTCTGCAGATAATAATATTACGAGAACCAGTGAAGAATTTAATAATGCTTATCAATTTGGACTTCTATCAACTTTACAAATATTAAAAGAAGATGACAAAATATCCATAAATCATGTAACTGCTGAACCAATTATTAACTACTATGATAAAAATTTTAGTAACTTTGAATTAATTCCTTTAACAAGTTACGATGAAGAAAAAGCAGCGACTCATAATCGCTATGCGAAAAACTTTACTAAAGAATACGTATCTGCTACCTTTGAGAAAGTAGTAAGTGAAGAATTTCGAAATGAAAAACACAATGGCAATTAATCTTCCATTGTGTTTTCTTTCTCTACAAGATATCTTACTTTTTTTAAACTTCGTTCCATCTCTTCCGAAAACATTTCAATTTCATCCATGAGATGAAGACCCATTGCAATATCTCGTTGATCTTTAAAATGATAAGAATAAGAAAAACTACCATCCGGACACTTAACAATATGCAAATCATTGACATCTAAAGAAAGTCGCTGTCCATCAAAAGAATATCGTCTTCCATAATTTTGAATTGTAAAAGCATTCATCTTGCCATGTTGAAGCACGATATTTTCAATCATTTGATAAGCTTCTTGACCTAAATAATCTTTTTGCTTTGTGTTTTGAAAAAGAGTAAGCTGAATTCTTCCATAATCTTTAAGTGGCATTGGCATATAAGTACGAATCTGCTGATAAACGTTCAAAAGAGGAACGTTAAGGGGTTGATTTAAAAGACTTTGAATAAGTTTTAAAGCACGTAACCCATCTTCTTTTTGCTTGCAATCTTTAGGGTAAGAAAAATGAACGAGGATTTTATAATCAGCACCCAAAATATCTAAAAAACAAATATCTGGAAATCCATAAGTAACGACAACTCGATTAGCCCCTTGAAAATAAGAAGAGGAAAACAAATGAAAAACATCGCCCGCTAACTTGTCACAAGAAAAGCCTTTTTTATCATGAAAAGCACGGTATTCATAAACATCTTCATGGTCTTTGAAAGTAACTTTAAAGCAGGGATAATTTTTAATATCTACCCAACAAAAAGAAAAATACGTGCATTCACTAGACTTAGAAGGGCGAAATGAAATCGTGTTATTCTCCTTGTGATACTGCTCGATCATAATCGAATCATCTTTTAAAAATCCCATCTGTTTAAAAAATACTTGGAGATGGGAAAGAAGTTCTCCTTCGTCTTGATTCGGAACCCCAAACCATAAATACAACCGATTTTTAATATTCTCATCTTGAATGATAATTTGATTTGTAGAAGAATTCTTGTTTGGATCAGTTAAAGAAAACATCATCATCACTTCCTAGGTAAGAATATATTATAGATAATCAAGAAAAATGTCAATAAAAGGTCAAATGATTATGAAAAAAAGTGAAGAAAAACAGACAACTACCGAAAATAAAATTTGAATATTTCAAGAAAGAAGAATATAATAAACAAAAGGAATGATGAAAATGGAAAAAGCAAAAGTATATTTTACAAAAGAAATTACTAGTGAAAGTTTAATCAAAATTTATGAAGCATTAAACACAGAATTAAAAGGAAAAGTAGCTGTAAAAATATCAACCGGAGAACCAGGTGGACACCATTATTTACAACCAAATTTAATCAAAGGATTAGTAGAAAAATTAAATGGAACGATTGTCGAATGTTGTACCGCTTACCGAGGAAAACGTTTTGACGTAGAAAGTCATTGGCAAGCTATCAAAGATCATGGATTTACTGAAATAGCTCCTTGTGACATCTTAGATGAAGAAGGAGAAATCAGTATTCCCGTAAATGGAGGAAAACACTTAAAGAATCAAAATTTTGTAGGAAGTCACATTCAAAATTATGATTCCATGTTGATGCTTTCTCACTTTAAAGGTCATGCGATGGGTGGATTCGGCGGCG
>CANQXM010000099.1 GCA_947627835.1 uncultured Bacilli bacterium
CAAGTTCTCCTTTATCACAACTTGGTCCATCGGCAATGACTTGGCCCATATGAATTTTATCGCCTTTTTTAACAATTGGACGATGGTTAAAACTAGAAGAAGCATTGCTTCGTTCGAAATTGGCAAGATAATAAGTATCTTTTCCTTTGGCATTTTTGACAATAATTTTTTTGGCATCTGCGTAATCTACAACACCATCTGCTTTGGCAACTACGCAAGATCCAGAATATTTTGCAGCGACACACTCCACACCAGTACCAACAATTGGTGCTTCGGCTTTTAAAAGTGGAACCGCTTGACGTTGCATGTTGGAACCCATTAATGTACGATTGGCATCGTCATAGTTTAAGAATGGAATACAAGAGGTTGTGATAGATACAACTTGACTTGGTGCTACATCGACAAAGTCAACATCTTCTCTTTTTACCATTACGTTATCGCCATTGATACGTACTAGAATTTCATCTTCTACAATTCGGTTATTGTCATCTAATTTTACGGTTGCTTGAGAAATGTAGTAATCGGCTTCTTCATCGGCGGTCATATAAATGACATCATCCATTTGAACGACTCCATCTTTGACACGACGATATGGCGTCATAATAAATCCATATTCATTAATTTTGGCATAACCAGCAAGGGAAGTAATTAAACCAATGTTTTGTCCTTCTGGTGATTCGATCGGACAAATACGTCCATAGTGGCTAGCATTGACGTCACGAACATCCATTCCAGCACGATCTCTTGAAAGTCCACCAGGTCCTAAAGATGATAAACGTCTTTTATCGGTAAGTTCTGCAATTGGGTTAATTTGATCCATAAATTTGGAAAGTTGTGAACTACCAAAGAATTCTTTTAATACTGCGGTTACAGGGCGAATATTAATTAATGATTTTGGTGTAACATCCTCAATTTCTTGAGTGGTCATACGTTCTCTTATAACTCGTTCCATCCGGGCCATACCAACGCGGAATTGATTTTGAATTAATTCTCCAACTTGTCTTACGCGTCGATTTCCTAAATGGTCGATTTCATCGGTATTGCCAATGCCATCTTGTAAATTTAAATAGTAAGACACAGAAGCATAGATATCCGGAATGGTAAGTCTTCTTTCAGTGGTATTTGGATCGTTACCAATAATTTTGATGACTTTATCAGGATGGTTTTTATCAAGAACTTTTACTTCTTGAACCATTTCATAGTTATCTAATTCTTCATTAATGATTGTCTTATGAAGACCGTAACCTTCTTTTAAGTATCCTCTTAATTCTTCTAGGATATCTTTGGTAATAACGGTTCCTTTTTTGAAAACTACTTTTTTATCGATTTTTACATCTTCTGCTAAGGTTTGATTTAATAAACGATCGGCAACATTTAATTTTTTGTTAAATTTATAACGACCTACTTTCGCTAAATCGTAGCGGAAATGATCAAAGAATCTTGTTACTAATTGGTTTTTTGCAGAATCTAGTGTGGCAGGTTCTCCAGGTCTTAATTTTTCATAAATTTCAATTAATGCTTCATCGCTATTTTTGGTACTATCTTTTTCAAAGGTATTGATTAAATATTCGTTTTCCCCAAATACATTTAAAATGTCTTCATTGTTTGACAAGCCAAGTGCACGCAAGAAGGTAGTAACAGGGACTTTTCTGGTACGATCAATTCGTACATACATAATATCACGTGCATCTAATTCAAATTCGAGCCAGGTTCCTTTATTTGGAATCATTTCTCCACTGATAATTCGTCGTCCATTTTTATCAATTTCACGCTTAAAATATACGCTTGGACTACGTACTAATTGCGATACGATAACTCGCTCTGCTCCATTAATAATAAAGGTTCCAGCATCCGTCATGAGTGGCATATCTCCAAGGAAAATTTCTTGTTCTTTTACTTCCCCAGTTTCATGAATGAATACTCTTGCTTGGACTTTTAATGGTGCAGCATAGTTTACCATTCTTTCTTTGGCTTCCTTGATGGAATATCTTGGTTCATCAAAAGAATAATCACCAAAGTCAATTGTTACATTTCCTGTAAAACTTTCAACAGGAAATAAGTCTTCAAAGACTTCCTTAATTCCTTTTTCTAGGAAATCATTGTAGGATTTTTTTTGAATCTCTAAAAGATCAGCAAGTTCCATGGTATTCTTGCTTTTAGAAAAACTTCTTCTTTCGCGGTAATCACCGAATTTTTTTACTGTGTAAGCCACAATTTCACCCCATCTAATATATTTTGTTTTTTCTTCTTTTTCACGTAAAAAACCAACACGTCACCAATTTCTAATTTTATCAGTCGTTTTTGTCAATGTCAACTAAATTTTGCTTGAAAAATATAAAAACCTTTGCTTTTTTCAACAATTGTACAAATTGCTGATTTTTCAAGAATTTTTGCAATGCTTTTGGCACCTTGATCTTTTCTGATTACAAACCAAAGGCTTCCTTCTTCTTTTAAGTATTTTTTCGCGTTTTCTAAGATATTTAACACAATGTTTTTACCCGCTCGAATGGGAGGATTGGTTAGGATAATATCGTACTTTTTTTTAATATTTTCATAGCAATTTGATAAAATGGTGCTTCCTTTTGCTTTGTTTTTTTCAAGATTTAAGTTTGCTAGATGAAGTGCGCGTTTATTTACATCACACATATCTACCTGGCTATCTAATATCACAGAAGAAACAACGCCCAAAAAGCCATATCCACAACCAACATCTAAAATTTCTAAATGGGTGCGTGTTTCCTGTTTTAAAAAAGTTTCTATCAATAATTTACTACCGGTATCAATTTTGTTTTTTGAAAAAACCCCATTATCACTCAAAAAAAGAAACTCATACGATTCGACTTGATATGAGATCGTTTTTAATTCACTTTTTAAATCATTATTATTGGTAAAGTAATGTTCCAAATAATCACCATTCGTTCTTTATATAAAGAATTTTTGTGTTTATAATTTTATCAAAATAAAAAAGGAAAGTCAATTGAAAATTCTTGATCTTCCCTTTTTGGACTTTTATTCTTCATTATCGGCATGATTTTCTAATTTAATAAGAACTTCTCGCGGTTTAGAACCATTTTGAGGACCAATAATCCCTCTTTCTTCTAATAAATCTACAATTCTTGCTGCACGATTGTATCCCAAGCGAAATCTTCTTTGTAGTAAAGATGCACTCACTTTTCCTGTCTTGGCAGCAAATTCAACGACTTCATTATAGATGGGATCATCATATTCTTCGGGTTCACTATTTGCTCCAGCTAAATGGGCATCATTTCCTGTTACAATCATATTTTCATCGTAATTTGCTTGTTGTTCTTTGGTTACATATTCGATAACTCTTCGAATTTCATCATCCGAAATGTAGCATCCTTGAATACGAATCGGTGTATTTTCTCCCATTGGTAAATAAAGCATATCCCCTTTACCAAGAAGTTTTTCAGCTCCTGCTGCATCTAAAATCGTTCTCGAATCAATTTGACTAGATACGGCGAAGGAAATTCGGGATGGAATATTCGCTTTGACAACTCCCGTAATGACATCGGTAGATGGTCTTTGTGTTGCTACAATTAAATGGATTCCTGCTGCTCTAGCCATTTGAGTAATTCGCATGATGGAATCTTCGACTTCTTTGCTTGCAACAAGCATTAAATCAGCAAGTTCATCGA
>CANQXM010000100.1 GCA_947627835.1 uncultured Bacilli bacterium
GTTTCATTTTGTGGCCCTGTATCTATTACAATTACTTCTTTTTGATGGGGAGCAATTAAAATACTGGCATCTCCCTGACCTATATCTAAAAAGGAAATCCATGCATAAGGATCTATTTTTGGCGCTATATACCAAAAGAAAAGGAACAGAATTACTACGTAACAATACTTTTTGTTTTGAAACATTTTGATTATTAGAAAATAATATATGATTAAAAAATATCTAGGAATTTTCATCAATACAATTTCACTTCCAGGCCATGTTGATACTGCTATATTTAGTTGCTCAAAGATATTTATTAAAAAATTTACCGGAGAATCTAGAAACGGAAAAATTGGTGTTACAATTAGTAGTGGAAAAAGAATGCTTAAAAAGATGGGAACTAGTGTTATATTCCAAGCAATGGCCCAGACATTTATCGCAAAGCTGGTGCTTGCAGTAATCGGGATACTTAATAAAAATGCTAAAGTGGCGATTTTATATGGCTTGTTTTTATGAATCTGCTGATATTTTATTAATCCCCATGAAATTATAAAACTATATTGAAAACTTGTTGATAAAAGGCCTTTTGGATACAAAAAGAAATTGATATAAAAATTGATTAAAAATAGTTGTTTGGTGCTTAATTGAAAATGAAATAATTCATTGATGGTTTTGGCTATGTAAAAATAATAAGCCCGCGTGGTCGCATAGGAAAATGCTAATATTTTATAATAGATTGTTAAAATGAATAAAGAAATTACTTTTGCTGGATTGGTGTTCATCTTCTTTTTGAGGACCTTATAACAACTGATATATAACAAACTCATATGTAATCCAGAAATCGCAAAAAGATGGCTAATTCCATTTTTTTGATAAGCACTCTCTGCTTCTTCATTGGTTTTTTCTTTGATTCCTAAATAAATTCTTTTTAAATAACTAGCTGTCTTTAGCTGATTCAAATTATTTCGTAGTGTGTTTTTTATTTTCCAGACCAAACTTGGATTTTGAATTATTTTTACTTGATCGGGTTGAATATAACAAACAATATTTTGGCTTTCTAGATATTTTTTATATGAAAAGGCATTGGGAATCGTTGGTTCTGCAATCTCTTGGCAAGTATTTTTCACTTGAATTTTCATTCCTTCTGCTAATTGTTCTTTTTGATTTTGATACTTTAAAAGAATTTTTTGATGTTTCGTTTTTATAATGAGATTGCTACTTTCTTCCTTTTCGGTTAAAGAAATAATGGTTCCGGAAATTAGACTTGAAGAAATTTCTTTCTTTTCAAATGTATAAGCATAAATTACTTGGAGCAAGACAATGATGGACGCTAGAATGTAAAACGTTTTACAATGTAAAATAAATTTTAATTTTTTCGTAAAGAGATTCTCCGATGCCCGTAACTTTTTTTAATTCTTCAATGGATTTAAATCCGTTATTATTCGTACGATACTCGATAATATTTTTCGCTTTACTTTCTCCTATTCCATCGATGGTCATCAGTTCTTCTAGGGATGCGTTATTTAACGATACTTTATCACTTTTCTCTGTGTTTTTATCTATTATACTTTGATGATCTTGAATTTCTTTCGTAATTTCTCCATCATATTCATTTTCAATTTGACATACTATTTTTTCTGCATATTCTTTTTTGGTAAAAATATAAATAACCATTTCATCTGTCACTTTTTTACTTAAATTGATGTTTATGGTTGTTGCATCTTCTGTAAGTCCGCCGGCCAAGTTAATGACTTCTTGGATTCTTGTTTCTTCTTTTACTTCATAAACATTGGGATTTTTTACTGCTCCCTTAATGTCAATGACAATGGTTTTTTCTTCCTCTTCTTTTATTTCTGGTTCTTCCGTTTCTTCTATGGGTGGAGAGGTTTCTATTTCTTCTTCGATGACTTGTTCATCGGCCATTACTTCTTCTTTGGTTAAAGCAAAAAAGCCCCCAAAACCTCCTATTGCTAAAATAATCATTGTCAAAATCAAAGTTTTATGATTTTGAAACCATTCTGATATAAACATAATCATTACCTCCTACTATTATTATTAAAGGTAATGATTCAATTTCCTTTTTATTTTTTTCCTAACATTGCAATTTCTCGTTTGGTTTGATTTGTTGTGGTTTCAATGGCGACGCGTTGAACAACAAAACACATGATTAACACATTTATCGTAAATGATCCCCCATAACTTAAGAATGGAACGGGTACTCCGGTTAAGGGAATTAGTGCTAGTATCCCCATAAAGTTAACTAATAAATGGAATAATAGCAGTAAAAAAGTTCCATAAGCGAGAATAGAACCGCGAGGATTATCGGCTTTTTTAGCAATTTTTAAAATGCGATAAAGAATAATTCCATAGCCAATTACTACTAAAATGCCGCTGACTAATCCAAGTTCTTCTACTAAGATTGGAAAAATAAAATCGGTATGTGCTTCTGGTAAATATAAGTATTTTTGAGTAGAATTTCCTAGGCCTCTACCAAACCAGCCACCATTATGAATTGCAATAAAGCCATTGCATACCTGATATCCAGTATCTTCCGTGTAACGGCTACAGGGATTTCTAAACTCTAATCGGCTCATTTGCATTGCATTTAATATGTCTGCACCACTATATAATAAGGCAATCCCCGCTAAAACTATGGCGATGGCTCCTACTTTAATTAATTTCATTTTTCCCTTTTTATTTATGGGAACAATATTAAATAGAAAAAATGAGATTCCTGCTATAATGATAGCTCCTCCTAGATCTGGTTGCATGGCGACAAGAATGAATATCAAAATCGATACGGCAACAGGAATTAAATTATAGTACAAACTCTTTTTCTTTTTTAAACTTCGGTTATAAAAGACTGCCATATAAACAATAATAATTGATTTTGCAAATTCAGCAGGTTGAAGACTAAAAAAACCTAAATCATACCAACTTTGTGCTCCATTGGTAATTTTTCCGTATATAAATAACCCTGCTAATGCTACAATGATTCCAATCACTAAAATGGGCGTAAAAACTTTATATTTGCTGGTTGGCATATGAATAATAAGCCCAAAGCCTAAGATAAAACCAATCATTACAAATATTAATTGACGAACAAAAAAATAGGAAGAAGAAACATTGTATCTTAATACTGCTGAGACACTGGAAGCACTTAAAATCATGATAAGTCCTAGGATGGAATAAATAATCATTAAAATGAGTAAAGGTTTATCCATTTTACTTATGTGATTTTTCATGCTACTCACCTATTTTTATTTTATCATATCTCTTTTTAAATTGGAACTTCTAAAAATGTGGCATTTTTCATTGTCACAATCTGCTATTTTTTAATACACTATATTAGATACATAAAGGAGGTATAAGATATGTATTATTATGGAAATAATGGATATTATGGCGGCGGTTATGGATATCAACAACCTTGTGGAAATACTGGTTATGCCGGATATACAAGTGGTTATGGTGTAGGTGCTGCAATCTGGATTGTATTATTTATCTTACTTGTTATTATTATTGGTGCCGGTTGGAGTTTTGGTGGCAATTATAACAACAACTGAAAATAGGCCGTTATGTTACGGTCTGTTTTCTTTTGCTAAAGTAGCTACTTGTATTGCATCTTCTAAAGTAGAACACGCACATAAAAAACGATTACTATGGC
>CANQXM010000101.1 GCA_947627835.1 uncultured Bacilli bacterium
AGTATCCATTGATTTAATCATAAAAATCCCTCCTATTATCACTGATGTATTTTGGGACGGGGTCAAAATACATCAGTTTTATAAAAATTTTTTGTCTTTACATATACTATATTTCCAATGGTGTATTTTGACCCCGTCCCAAAATACATCATCAGAAATATCAAAAAAACTTTCGTAACCTAGCTTATCTTGCTAGGGACGAAAGTTTGACTTTTTCCGCGTTTCCACCCTATTTCTTAAAATTTTATAATCTAAAATTTTAAGCACCTTAATTTTTGGTTATTACTCCAAAGCTCCCCATATGTACCTATTACTGATATTTCACCACCATCAGTTCTCTTTTAAATAGATATATTCATATTTTTTCTTCTTCATCGTAATTATTAAATTTTATATATTATATTACTGAATAAAAAAAAAGTCAATATTTTTTAAATAAAATCCTTGCTAAATCACTTTTTTTGTGCTAATATATAAATTGTAGTTTAAATCATTTAGGGGTATAGTGTTAATGGTAGCACATCGGTCTCCAAAACCGCTCGTGAGGGTTCGAGTCCTTCTGCCCCTGCCATTTTTATCTTATAATTTTTTAGTCTTGAGGTGATTTCCATTTTTAAAAATTTAAAATTCTTTTATGTATTACTTTTTATAGTATCTTTTTTTATTATTGTATTTTTTGTACCTGCATTCAATTCAGATGCTTCCTTTTCCTATTCAAATAATAGTGAAATTCTAGATTTAAATCCTAATGGCTTTGTTTGGCCAATCCCTCGGTTATACTAGAATTAGCTCTTATTTCGGAAAACGTAATTCTCCAACTAGTGGAGCTTCTTCTTCACATAGTGGTATTGATGTACCTGCACCACAAGGAAGTAAATTCATTGCTGTTCATGATGGTGAAATTACTTTTAGAGATTTCTTAGGTGGCGGTGGATATACTATTACTCTTTCTTTTGAGAATTATAAAGTAACTTATTGTCACTGTGACCCTAATTTTATTGTACAAGTAGGTGATAAAGTAAAACAAGGTCAAGTTATAGGTTATGTTGGACCAAAAAATGTCTATGATGTAAAAGGTAATCAATATCATGATGAGAATGGAAATCCTACCAATCGGTGCTACTACTGGTACACATCTCCATTTAGGTATACGTTTGAATGATAACTATCAAAATCCTTTAGATTATTTCTAATTCTGAAAACAGTACTTTTATTTGACAATATCCTTAAATAATGATAATAATATATATACTATATATGTTTTTCTACGAGCAAATTACTGAGAAAGGAATGAAATTTAATATGATTAATTGGGAAGAATACTATAAAGTTCATACTGATGATGAAATCGAACCAAATAGATTATTAAAAAAAGTTATAGATAAACCTAATAATATTAAATCAGCAATAGATTTAGGATCTGGAGCTGGAACAGATACTATATCTTTATTAGAAAAAGGTATAAATGTTTATTCTATAGATAAAGAAGCATCTTCTTCTAGAATAATTAATCAGAGATTAAAAAATCTTAATAAAGAAAATCTTAAAACAAATTTAATGTGCATAACTGATAATTTTGAAACAATCAATTTACCTAAAGTAGATCTAATAAATTGTTATAATAGTTTATCATATTGCAATCCTTCCCATTTTTATAAATTCATTGACAATATAAAATCAAGTATCAATAAAGGCGGAACATTTGCTGCTAACTTTTTTGGGGTTGAAGATTCTTGGTATGGTAAAGAAAACATGACTTTTTTAACAAAACAAAACGTTTTAGATTTATTTCATGATTTTAATATTATAGAAATAAATGAAACAAAGAAAAAAGGTGTTACAAGTCTAAAAAAAGAAAAATTTTGGCATTTTATAGATATTATTGCTACCAAATATTGACATTTATCTAATAAAGTGTTATATTATTGGCATGGTAATTTTTGTAAATTGAATTGGTTAGAAATCTACTAATTCTACTGAAATTGCTAAATACATTAGAAAGGAGATTGCATAAAAACCATTAATTGTCACTCGTAAACCAAGTTTCTAGAATTTTAGAAAGGAAGATGACACTATGAAACAAAAACATAATTACTGGATGAATACAGTTAAGTATTCCAGAAAAAAAACAGCTCAGGATTACATCAAAGATGCCAAGGAAGATAAGAAAAAACTTGCAAGAGTTTCTTATGGCGTCTGCGAATGCGGTTGCAGCGACTATTAATTATTAGCAATTATCCATGGGGAAGGCATATAATTGCCTTCCCCTATATTTCAATTGAAAGGAGATTTACATTATATGACTGCTGAAAATTATTTTGCTTTGCAATGGCACATAACTGAACAATGTGACCAGAGATGTAAGCATTGTTATCTATATTCTGGTAAAAATCGGAATTTTCACAAAGGTTTAGATTTAACCACATTAAAATCAATATTAAATAATTTCATTGATTTTTGTGAAAAAGTCCATGTAAAACCTAGCATAGCAGTAACTGGTGGAGACCCTCTACTTTATCACGATATTTGGAATTTTCTTGAAGTTTTAAATTCAAAGAATATCCCATTTTCGATTTTGGGTAATCCATTCCATTTGGATTCATCAACTGCAAAAACTCTAAAGAAACTAGGTTGTATTAATTACCAAATGTCTTTAGATGGTTGTAAAGAAACTCACGATGATATCAGAAAAAAAGGCTCTTTTGATGCAACACTTGCTAGTGTCATCTACTTGAAAGAAGCCAATATTCCGTCTAGTATAATGACTACTGTATCTAAATTAAATATTAATGAGATACCTGAATTGGTTGATATTGTGGTTACTAGTGGATTTGACCGTTTTGTTTTTGCAAGATATTGTCCGAATCCTGATGATTACGGATTATTACCTTCACCAGAAGAATACAAAAATTTTTTGGAATTAATGTGGGAAAAATATGAAAATCTCAAAAATTCTGATACAATTTTTGTTCTGAAAGATCATTTATGGTATTTATATTTATATGAACGTGGTTTGTTTGATATATCTAAAATATCTAACCCTGATGATTTAATCTGTGATGGATGCGGATGCGGAACAAAGCATATGTGCGTTTTGACTGATGGTACTGTATATGCTTGTAGAAGATGCGAAAGCCCAATAGGTAAAGTTCCAGAAGAATCATTTTATGATATCTTTTTTAGCAAAAAAATGGATGCCTATAGGCAATATGATAAATTTGAAGCATGCAAGAAATGTGAATTAAAAAACTTTTGCAGAGGTTGCCCAGCAGTTGCAAAGTGTTTAACCGGCAATTTTTATTCAAAAGATCCTCAATGTTGGAAAGTATTTTAGTAATATATAAGAAGGTATCCTAAAATTAGGAGCCTTCTTTTTTATTAATATTATACATTTTTCTTCAACTTTCTACATTTTTTTCATATTATATATAAAGTAGCTTTTATGTTACGAAAATATGAAAG
>CANQXM010000102.1 GCA_947627835.1 uncultured Bacilli bacterium
GAACTTAAATGTATAGGATATAGCAAATTATTAGAAGGGTTTAGACCTAAAACAATTGAAGGACAAGTTGTTTCTGATGCAGATATGTGTGATGCTCTTGGTTCAAATGGCATTTTAAGAGTATATACATATAGCTTAAAAAATGGCAAGCCTTTCTTTGATAGAAACATTTTTCCAATAGAAGATATGACTGCTGATAAATATACTAAAAGATGTGCAGACAGTAGTGTTTGTCATATATTTGAAAAAATATTAAAATTGAAAAATTTAATGATTACCGACTCTGGTAAAGAAGAAGCAAAAGAAAGACATCAAATAATTGTAGACTTCTTATATCATTTATTTAATGAAGAAAATGCGCCAGAATGGACAAAATATTTAGATGAATATTTAAAAAGATAAAAATTTAGGAAGCAATATAAAAAAACAAGATTTTTTTAATGAAAGTCTTGTTTTTTGAATTTAGTTTACATTTTAGTGCTTTTGTGATATAATTCACATAATCTAGCTAATTAGCTACTTAATTTTTGTAATCTCCTTTTGGAGTTAAACATAAATGATAATAAGCATCTCAATAATTATTGAAGGAGGAATTTACATGGAAGAAAGATTAAAAAACACAATGAGGTTTTATCTTTTAGCCACACAACTGAAATATAAAATCAGAAGTGGCTGGGATAAAATGCATTGGAATGTGAGTAAAGAGAGAATTGAAAGTATTGCTGAACATGTTTATGGAACGTGCATATTAGCATTAAGTATCGATTCTGAGTTTGAAACCAATCTGGATATCGGTAAAGTAATAAAAATGCTCGTTCTTCACGAACTTGGTGAAGTTGTCATTGGAGATATTACACCCTTTGATAATGTTACGCCAGAAGAAAAGATGGAAAAAGAACATGCAGCAATCAAGGAAGTTCTTGGAGACTTAATTAAGAAAGAAGAATATTTTGCATTATTGTTGGAGTTTGATGAAAGGAAAACAAAAGAATCTATTTTTGCTTATCATTGTGATAAATTAGATGCTGACATTCAGGCGAAAGTTTATCAAGATATGGGATGTCAAAAACCTCTAGATAAGCAGAAAGGCAATATTGTTTTTAATAGTAAGAGAGTTCAGCAAATGGTGCAAAATGGAGCAAAATCAGCATTTGATATTTGGTACGAATGGGACAAGTCACTATATTCTGATGATAAAACATTTTCGGCTCTTCTTGATTATTTAAGAAGTATCAATACTCAGACTGATTTTTAATGTAACTTACAAGCAAATTCAAAAAACGAACTACATTACCTATGTTGGAAATGCAGTTCGTTTTTTTGTCTATCTAAATCTTTCTTTATCTTTCTTAATTTTTTGATTTTGCTTTTCAGCTTGATTTTTTTCTTCGCCTAGTTTCTGATGAAGTTCAAATTTCTTGATTTCTTCCATTCTTTTTTGAACATTTTTGCAATGCTTTATTTCTTCAGCAAGTGGAGTAATTCTTTTAGAAATTTCTGCAATTTGCTTTTCAATAAGTTTTCTATCATCATCTGTTCTAGCTTTTTTATGCTTTTTCCATAGATTTTCTCTTTCACTTTTTAATGGTGCTAATTTTTTATAAGCTTCTTTTTCAAATTCATTTAATTGTTCTTCAGTATTTATTTTATGATTTGCTAAAAATATTGCTTGATTAGAATACTCATTCATTTGTTTTATTTCTTTAATTAATTCTGGTGTCATTCTTGTCATATTCGATTTTGAGACATTTTCTGTATTTATACCGAATAATTTCTCATAATAAAATATTAAATACAAAATAGAACCTTTATTTTGATAATGCTTTTCTCTTATATAATTATAATTCTTATAAGTTCTATTAATTAATAAATACGGATTCGGAGAGTATGGAAATTCAGGTTGTGTTTCTAAAATCCTTTTATAAATGTTTTCTCTTGAATAGTTATTTCCAAACTGCCTTTCAATTCTTGTATTTCTTTTGTAAGGATCTCTCCTAATAGATAATGTATTATTCTTATCAGTTACAGTATAGTCTAAATCTTCTAATATTCGTATAAATTCATTATAATCTTTTGCATTTGCAATTGCATAATCAATAGAATCTCTCATTAATTCTTTGTATAAACTACTTGTAGCATATTTATTATACTTTTCTTCTTGCTTTAAAACACTAATTTCATATTCTTCACAAAGTCTATCTGATACTTTCCTCATAACAGCATAGTCTTTTTTAGTATTACAAAATCGTTTACCATCCACAAATGAAACAGAATTTAGTACAAAGTGATTGTGTATATTATCTGTATTTAGATGAGTAGAAACAATAACTTGAAACTTATTTCCCCATATTTCTTCAGCAAGTTTTATTCCAATTTCATGTGCTTGTTCTGGTGTAACTTCTCCTTCAGCAAATGACTGATAACCATGATAGCATTCTATACCACCAGTTTTAAAGAATTGTTTTTTAACATTAGTCATTTCATAGAAGGCAGCATCGGGCATACAGTTTATACCTGATACATATAATTTATTTTCTGTTTTTTCTCCATTGATTGCATAATCTATTAGCCTATCTAATCTACTTTTAAACTTCCACAATTTTGTTGTTGCCATAGCCAATCCCTTTCTTTTGAGGTATAACATAAACATTTTGCAAGCTTAAAACTAAATCCTGTATTTGATGTAGTAATGGAGTGAATTTATCTTCTCTCATATATCCTTGATATCTATTATAAGTTCTTGCCATTTGATTTAGGTTTATCGCCATACCTCGAAGTTGTGAAAGTATTTCATAAAATTTTTCATCTGGCTTTTCTTTTAATTGGTAGTCTAAAATTATTTTTCTAAAGAACTCTGATTTGTTTAAGCCTGATTTTTTTACTTTTTCATTTAAAATTTTATTTTCTTCTTCATTCAAAAAAATGTTTATTTTTATAGTTCTATTTCTCATAAATTTCATCTCTCTTTCTATTTTTTTAATTAGGGTTTGGGACTTGTCTCATTCTTATCTGTATTTGTATGCGTGAGTACAAATACGTTGCTTGCATATTCAAGAAATATATAAAGTACTCACTTTAAAATTCCTATTTTTTTGAAGAAAAAGTAAACTTCTTTACCACCTAAAAAGAAAACTTCCTTCTCCTCTATTGATTGCATATCATAATAAATTTGTACCAATTTTGAAAGTGCAAAACACTCTTCATTTGATAAAATTCTATCTTTAATATTTCCTTCTAAAATCCAAGTTAGATTTTCATTTTCGTCTAATATTTTGTTGTATTCATTTCTTAATTTAACATATTCCTCATTAGATTTTTTTAAATTTTCTCTAGCATTTTCTAAATATTCTTCAAACATATCTTCATATTCTT
>CANQXM010000103.1 GCA_947627835.1 uncultured Bacilli bacterium
TACGCGATAAAAGGAACCTAGAACGGCTCCTATTATAAATAAATTCACACTTATGATTATACTCATATGAAACGCTCCTACTGAATTTGTCCCATTAAGTCAAACATCGGTACAATAACGGCGAGAATAATTCCACCAACGATGATGGCTAAAAAGGATATTAATACTGGTTCTAGGAAAGCTTTTAAACTGGATACCATATTTTTATGCATTTCTTGATAATAGTCACTAACACGACTCATCATTTCTGCTAATTGGCCGGTTGATTCTCCGGTTACAATCATGTAATAGGCTACTTCTGGTACGGCCCAGTGATCTTTAAAAGCTTCACTAATTTTTTCTCCTTTAACAATGTTATTAATGGTATTATACATGATTTCTTTATAAATTTCATTATTTGTTATTTTACTTAGGATATCAATACTTTCGGTAATATAGACGTTGTTTCTTAATAAAGAAGAGAACGTTTTGGCAAAAATAGCCATTTCATTGTAAATCATGATGTTTTTTACAACCGGAAGATGCATCAAGAAACTTTGAATGCTTTTTCGAAAGGCTTTCACTTTTTGATAAGCGAAAAGAAGAATGGATAAGCCGATGATAATCATAATTAATAAGTACACGAGATTGCCTTTTAAGAAATCGCTTGCTGTAATAATAAATTTGGTTAATCCGCCAATTGTTACATCGGATTCTTCATAAATTTCAATAAATTGAGGGATTACATAGACCATAATAAAGGTAACTACAGCAAGGGAAAATACTAATATGATACTTGGATAAGTAATTGCACTAATCATTTGTTTATGGGTTTTATCAACTTCATCATAGTAGTTTGCCATATCAGCAAGGGTTTCTTCGAGTTCTCCGGTTGCTTCGGCTGCTTTAATCATATTGATTAATAAAGGTGGAAACATCGTTCCTTGTTTTTCTAAGGCACGGGAAAAAGATTCTCCCATAGTAAGTTCATAGATAATAGACTGAAAAGCTCGTTTATAGTATTGTTTTTTCCCCATTTGATTATTTAAGATTTTGATGGAGTCAGTCAAGGTAATTCCACTTTTAATATAGGTTGATAGTTGAGTTAACCAAAATAAGAGATCCTTGGTTTTCATTTTGGGTGCAAATAAAGAACTTTGACCATATATAAATTCGGTCCATTCGTTGGATTCAATAACGTATACGTCATAACCTTCTTGCACTAAAAATGTATTGACATCCAATTTGCTATATCCATTAATGACTCCATTTTCTATGTGCCCATCTGGATGTTTGGCAATAAATTTATACACTTTTGGTTGTTTGTTTCGAATGGCGCCATTTCCTTTTAATTCTTCTGCTAAAATGCTTTTTTTAGCTTCTAACTTAGCAATTTTTCGCTTCATATAAGCTGAGTTTTTTAAAAGTGTAGACAAATCGGCATTTAAGATGCTTTCTTTTTTTGGTTTTGCAGCTGGTTTTATATCTTGACCTTTTTCTACGATATTTTTAGTGGTTTGATAAGCGTGATCAACACCCCCACTTACCGCATTATATAAAGATTTTAATAAATCTACAGTCATAAATTTGAATCCACGAAAAGCAAATTCAAAAATCATTACAATGGATTCAAAAATCGTTTTAAACGTTACAAATAATCCGATGGAAGGAAATTTGAATGGATTTTTAGAGGATGGAGTATTGGCATTTTGAATATTTCCGACATTCATATGGTTCCTCCCTATTCTTTCTATTTTTCATTATATCATAGTTTTTTTGCTTTTTATAGTTTTTTTCAATTTTCTTACTTTGGGATTTTTTGTCACACGCTTTCTTTTTTTACATATATTATACTAGGTGAATGATTCTATGTTTGGAGTAGAAACGGTTACTAGAGGACTTACTTTTGGAAAAGTTTTAGCAGGTATTAGTAAAACACTTGCTGTTGCTAATCAAATTATTCCGATTTATCAGCAAGCAAAACCGATGCTTCAAAATGCTCGCAGTATGCTTCAGGCACTTCAAAATTTTACTGCTTCTAATAATCCAAGGGAAAAGAAAGTTTCGCCTTCGGTTTCTGCCACAAAAAAAGAAGGAAGTTCTACGCTTCCTACTTCTTCGAATGCTCCGACTTTTTTTGCATAGTTTGACGAAGATATTTTTTTATATTTTTTCTTTGTTTCCATAATTTGATTTTTTCCTTGATGTGGTGAATGGGAATGATAGATTGAATCTTCTTGTTTTCTTCATATAAATCTTGATAGTATTTTTGATTTTCCGGTTTATAGATTCCTAATTCTGCAACTAATTTAGGTAATTTTTGTTTTTGTCTTATCCATTTCATGATGATATAAGTGTGACCTTTCTCTTCCACTACCATTTCGTCCATTAAAGCAAATCCTTGATGATTTACAAACTTGCGTAAGTTTTCTAGTTCATTATTGCTTTGAATGATTAATTTTTGAATCGGAAGACATTTTTCGGTTTCTGATAAAATTTGCTGAATGGTATGAAACCCCATTCCTGCTATGACTAACGTATCATAGTTTGTTGTATCGACTTTTTTTAGCCCATCACTAAGGATGCAAGTAATTTTTTCTTCACAATGATTTTTTAAAATATTTTCCTTGGCGATTTGAAGGGCATTTTCGTGAATATCGGTTGCTAAGGTATGATTTTTCGTTTGTTTAGCATGGGCGATGGCAATGTAAGCATGATCGCAGCCAACATCAATCACTTTATCTTCTGAATTTAAAAATGAAAAAATGGCATTTAAACGTTTTTGTTTCATTAATCAGTTAAGAAATCCTTTAATTTTTTCGCACGAGATGGATGACGCAATTTTCGTAATGCTTTGGCTTCAATTTGACGAATACGTTCCCGTGTTACATTAAACTTTTTCCCTACTTCTTCTAAGGTATGACTTGTTCCGTCTATGAGACCAAAGCGAAGTTCCAATACTTCTTGTTCTCTTTCTTGTAGAGTTTCTAGTACCGATTTAATTTCTTCTTTTAAAATTTCGTTGGTTGCATATTCTTCGGGAGTCATGGCATTGATGTCTTTTACAAAATCTCCAAGATGAGAATCATCTTCTTCACCAATTGGCGTTTCTAGCGATACTGGGTCTTGACTAATTTTGATGACTTCTCTTACTTTTTCGACGGTAATTCCCATTTTTTTGGCAATTTCTTCTTCGCTTGGTTCACGATTTAGTTCTAGGGTAAGTTGTCTTTGAATTCGAGCCATTTTATTGATTGTTTCTACCATATGGACTGGCACACGAATCGTTCTTGCTTGATCGGCTAAGGCTCTTGTAATGGCTTGACGAAT
>CANQXM010000104.1 GCA_947627835.1 uncultured Bacilli bacterium
ATTTCCCGGTACATTTGTCCGGAATAAGAAATGGTATCAGCACGAACCCCATAAGCTTCTAATCCCAAATGATTTGCAATCATCAAAGCCCGAAACAAATGATAACCTTGGGTAACAATAATAACTTTTTTCACTTTAAAAACATCGCGTGCTCGGTAAATGCTATCATACGTCGAAAATCCTGCATGATCCATATAGACATCCGAAGAAGGAATCTCATGAGAAATTGCATAATCTTTCATTACCTGAACTTCATTATATCCTTTAGTTCCATGATCCCCACTCATCAGTAAATTTTTACTTACCCCTCGATGATAAAGTTCTAATGCACGAGTAAGGCGATCTTCTAACATAGCACTTGGTGTTTGATCACTTCGAACTTGACACCCAAGTACCAAAATAGCATCAACATCCGTTAAGTTTTGAGCTTCCTCCACAGACAAAATTTGCTTGCGAGTAGAAAAAATAACATAAAAATTAATACTTAAAAAAAGGACAAAACCAGAAAGAATAATAATTCCCAAAATAAGCAGGAAACGTCCATGAATCGTTTTTGTCATAGCAATCTTTCAAAACTCCCTTCCCATTTTTCAGTCATTTCAATCGTCGTCGTAATTCGATCACCAATATTCGGATGACTTGAAGAATAAAAATAATCAACTACAAAAATACTAACTAAAAAAATACACAAAACTTTCTTAAAAGTAGGATTCCACTTTGCCAATAAATTATCCAAGTAAGGGCCGATAACATAAGTAAAAGCAAGACCTCCAATGCCAAAAAACAAAAGGCCATCTAAACAAACTCTTCCTTGAATATTTAAAAAGTAACCGGTATAATCCCACCATTTTAAATGGTGAAAATATTCTAAATATAACGAAGTTCCAAATTCAATAACTCCACATAAAAGGACCGTTAAGAAAAACAATAATACCGGGCGATTGCGAATCTTTTGAAACAAAAACAAAATTAAAACTCCACCACTTCCATAAATCGGAAGCCAAGGTCCAAAGAAAGTTCCACGATTGACAAAAACCCCTTCACTAAATAATGTGATACAAACTTCCCATATCCACCCAAAAATGGAAAAAGCAAAAAATAACAAAATATAAGAAGTAAGTGAATACTTGCGTTCATATCGAAGCATGCGAAGATACTTGCGACTATCATGTTCACTAAAAAGATACTTTTTCTCAGGATAAACAGAATTTCCATGATTTTCTTCTAAATAAATATCTTTAAAATAATCATCTTGATTAGCAGTTTGATTTTTATAAACTTCTCGTAAATACATATAATACTCAGCATTTGTAGCTTCTTTATAACCATTTGTGTAAAACAAATTTAAAATATTTAATGATAAAAAGCCAAGAAATTCCCATCCCCAAAAAGAAACATCCAATAAAAAGGCTTCCCATTTGTGTCCATCCATCATTTCTTCGGACAAAGCAATCGCCTTATTTCCGCGAATTCCTGGATTCTCTGCTAAGATATAAGGAACCATTCGATAAGAATAATACTTAATCGGACCACCAATAATAGTAAAAATCCATAAAAATTGATAGATATTTTTTAAAAACATAGTTAAAGCAATCGATACATTTTTGCGAATACGAAAAGGAAGCAGTACTCTACCAATCCGCGTCTTAGAATAAATTCGATTTTCTAAAAAGAAACGACAACGTCCAACTTCCAATACCTTCGAAATAAAAATCCAATAGAAAATACTAATCACAACACCAACGATGATAATAATTCCTGCTACCACTTGATCATGAAATAAAAATTGATTCAAAGCATTTAAAATACCAAACAAGAAAGAACCAGAGCGTGAAACATTATTAAAAACATTACCAATAATGCCATTTGCTTTAGGAATTGGATCGTTAGAAACTGAAACACTATTAATAAATTCATTGACAATCTGCGAGTTTGATTTTCCATCAATTTGATGTAAAGGAAAAGAAGAAATTTCAAAAGATTTCGGATATTGAACCGAAAGAATCGTTCCTCCTGCTAACAAAGTAACAATAAAGCAAACTGCAAAACATCTCCAATAATTTAGTTTAAAAACTTGTTTTGCTTTTTTCTTCCATAATCCTCGTTTCATACAAGTTCTCCCCAAACATCTATAATCATAATAACAAAAATGACAAGAATTGACAAATCAAAGCAAAAATAGAAAAAACAAAAAAATACAAGAAGAAAATCATCTTGTACGAAATAAATCTTATAAAAAACGACAAACGTCGAAATATTCATATGGTGTTCCCGGGCAGGATCGAACTGCCGACCTATCGCTTAGGAGGCGATTGCTCTTCCAACTGAGCTACGAGAACAACAAAACCATTATATCAGAACAAATAAAAAAAGACTACAACATATTGTAGCCATTATTAACTGAATATTTTTGGTAAAATATAAATTACAACAAAAGTAGCAACAGCAACAGAAGCGGTAAAAATATAACCAAGTTTATTTCTATCAATTTCCGTGATTTCCATAAAGCCATGATACAAGTAAGTCAAATAAAGGATGCCTGCAAGTAGAAGTACAATAAGTGCAAGTGGTATTGAAATATACATACAAACAATGACTGCCAAAGTACTAATGGTTGTTAAAACAGAACATACACCAATTAATGATATAATTTGCTTAAAACTTGTTTTTGTTTTTAATACAGGTCCTGCAAACAAAGTTAACATTCCACCTGTAGTAAAGAATCCGGCTGCCATGAAAAGGAACACAACAAATACAATCGTAAGAGGAACATCTTTACTCGTCATATTTCCTGCAATACTATAAGATAAAACGCCCATGACTTCCTTCGTATAATTCATTAATTCTTTTACTAGTAAGAATGCAAATAATCCAGTAACCAAACAATTAATAGCAATCATAATCATTGCTAAAAGAAAATTCTTTTTCTTAGCATACTTTTGAATCGTATCAATAGGATGTGTGTAAATTCCTTTTGCTACATCCAAATAAGTTTGAAACATTTCACTTGCTGTTTCTTGTTTCTTTTCACTTTCTTCCTTCTTAGAAACCTTATCTTTTTGACAATCACATTTTTGACCGTCTTTTAACTCTTTTCCACAATGGGAACAATATTTTGCCATAATAACTCCTCACTTTCCTACTTTCATTATAATAACTTTTCAAAAAAGAAACAAGAACAAAACAAAAAAGCTTCCAAAAGGAAACTATTTCGGCTCTAGATAATCTACTGGGGAGCAAAAGTTAATTAAAGCATTATAAAATAAGGGTTTGTCCCTTATTTT
>CANQXM010000105.1 GCA_947627835.1 uncultured Bacilli bacterium
TCTCAATATTAGCCTTATGAATAGCAAAATATAAATCGCTATTTTTAAATGCCATAGACTCTTTTCCTTGTGGTATATAAAAACTTCTCTGTTTATTATATTTATTTATAATTTCTTTCATTTTATTCTTAAAGTTTTTATCTTTAATTATTAAATCAATAATTTTTTTATCTGTTATAATAAAATCTTTTGGATTCTTTTCTAAAGTCTGTTGAAGACGTTTCAGCTAACATATTTAAAACTAATTCCATATTTGTCATATTATCTCGTAAATTTTCTTTTTTTAAACCTTTTAAATTCTTATACTCTTTTACAGAATAACCACTCCAAGTCTGTGTTAAAATATTTGTTAATATTGCAAAATCTCTGCCTGCGTTTATTCCTTTTGCTTTTAATTCATCTGTAAATTCTTTCCTAATATCTATGGTTTTTAGTCTTTGATTTATCCATTCTTCTGAATAGCCTTTTTTTCTGTATATATCTAATGCTCTATTAATTGCTATTTCAGGATCATATGCTTCATCTATTCGCTCTTTTCCTACTTGTGCTAACCACAATTTAAAAGGTTCTGCTTTTTTAGATGGTATTGATTGTATCAGTCTTAAAATTTGTTCAGTTGTCATTACGTCAGTATCTCTCAACTTACCATCAAATGCTCTCATTTTCAACTGGTTAGTCTCACTAACCAGTTCACTACCTTCTTCATTTAGCTTATTTTTCAACCACTTCCAATAATTTCTAGATTTTTGATAATCATTATCTGTTAAAATAGCAACTATATCAACAACAGAAAAATACCATTTTTCTTGTTCTTCATTCCATTTAACCCTAATCTTTTTGTCCTCAAATAATTTTAATTCATTATCTTTTCCCATTTTATACCTCTCTTTCTTAGCTATTAAAATTGTTTTAATAGTTAAATTTTATTATTTAGTTTCTTCTATTTATATCATATTTCAAAAATTTTTTCAATAGTTTTTACGAAATTTTGTTCTTTTTTTGATAATCATTATTACTAAAAGATAAAATATAGAGGATGTCACTTATTCAAGTCACATCCCCTATTCTTTGCTTTTCATTGGACCATATTACTTATAACGCACAATCAAAGGTACTGTACTGCATAATTCATCATCAAGCTGATAATCAACCTTATGAATTTCAGAAGCAGAAAGTTTTGCATTAAAAAAGCCAGCTCCACCAACAATTCTAACATAGCCATTTTTCCATATAATTAGTCTACTCCATTTTGAATCATCCTCTTTATTGCAAATGTTTTCCCAGCTTTCCCCATTGGTAATTCTTTGTGCCCACTCTAATGACTGCTCAACCCAATCAGCAACGTGGTCTCCGCATTGCATAGCAAAACTTTCAAGATGTTTTACTAATTTGTAATGTGGATACCAAGTATTTTGTGGTCTCAAAGTATAAAATGTCCTTTCATATTTTTTTGGATTGTTTTTTACTTCTTCAAATGCCTCTAAAATAAGCTGCCTTACCTTTTCCTGTTTTTTGTCTTCTTTCTCGCGAATAAATAATTCCTTATTGATGAATTGATAATTTACTTCAAAAAACTCTTTTTCTATTTTTTTCCGTGCTGTTTCAATTCTTCTTGCCTCCTCCTCATTTTTGTTTTTAAAATGTTCTTCTAAAATGTCAATGAGTTCTTCTTCCGAAAAAGTCATTTCCCGTCCACTTATTTGCAAAGTAATTTTCATGTCCGCTGTCCTCCTGCCATTCTAAATTTTAGAGCATTTGCTCATTGCAAATATTTTACCATGCTTTTAGTTGATTTTCAAGTAGCATTTTTGTGCTTTTTTATGAAGGAAAATGAGAAAAGACATCAGCTTTCTCTTACATTCTTTCTCCGTCATCTGATTGCCTATTTCCCATTTTTTTATTTTCTATTTGAGTATTTATACTTTTAAATTGATCTTCTTCTCTTTCTTTTTCAACTGTTCTTATCTCTTTTTCTGTCAATTTTAAAATCTGTAATGCATCATCAACATTTAAATCATTTAGTTCTTCTTCTACTTTTGATAGTAGTTGTTTTACTGCTGGATCCAATTCTATTCTACGTTGTTGTTTTTTGTCTTTTTGCACACGATTTTTTAATGCTTGTAAATAGTATTCTCTTTCATCTTCGGGTATTTTTCTTATCAAGTCTAGCCAGTCATCATCTTCACGAGTTTGAATACCTCTTATTTGATTTTTTATTTTTGTAGTATTTGTTATATCTTTTCCATAAGTTTGTATTTGTTGAATAAAAAATTCTTCTTGCTCTTCTGATAATTCTTGCATTGTTTCAGATTGTGGTATATCTATAATACCTAGCTCATTATATGTGTTTACAACATTTTTAGATATTGCTGATAAAACCATTTGCTCTAACAAGTCTCGGTTAAATTCATACTCTTTTCCTGCTGTACCTTTATATCTTTCATCATCTTTGATATTTTGATATTCTAGTTCTGTTAATTCTACAAAGTTTAAGTCTTTTTCTGTTTCGTCATCTTCATATTTTTGTTCATCTTTTGATAGTTTCGTAGGAAATCTATGCATCATTTCTTCTGCTGGTATTACTCGTGTTATTATGCCTATTGGAGCATTTCCTAATGTTTTGCATGAAATTGCAGCCTTTCTTGCTAATACTCTTCTTACCATTTGTTGTATTTCTTCTGACCTAGTATTATTTCTTATTGTTATCATTTCGTTTACTAAATCAGAAATTGGCATTTCTTCATTTTCTGAGTATCTTTTTTTCAATGTTTCTTTTATTTTTGTTTCTTCTTGTTGTTTTTCTTCTTCTCTTTTTTGCCTTTCTTGCTCTCTTCTTGCTTTTTCCAATTGTTCTATTTTTAGTTCTTCAGCTTTTCTAATCTTTTGATTTGGAATTTGTTTTATCATTTCTTTTGCTGCTCTTATGCTAATGTAATCTCCTGCTTCTCTTAGAATTCTTTGAATATCTTCTGATGTAAGATTTAGTTTTTCAACTGCTTTTGTCATTATTTCATCTGAATCTTCTATTTCACTTGTTGTTGGTATTTTTATTATTGTATCTACTTTTACATCTTTTGACATCTCACTTTTTTCAAGATTTTCTAATACACCAATAGCTCCTGCTTCATTTTCAGGATGTGCTTTGATTGCTTCAATTGCTTTTTGTGAAGCAATGTCTATTCCTTCT
>CANQXM010000106.1 GCA_947627835.1 uncultured Bacilli bacterium
AATGCTTAAAACTAACCCCAATTAAATCAGCATATTTAGAAAGAATTTTATTACTCTTCCCAGGAATACTATTTTGTTCATGTAAAAAAGTCTTAATTCCCAATTTATGAGCGGCTTTTAACACCGGATACGTCACATATCCGCCTACTCCAATAACCACATCTGGTTTCATTTCTTTCATAATAGAAAGACATTTATGATACGAAGAAGAAATACAAAAAATATTTTTTACATCTTTGATAATATTCGAAGTAAAACCATAGATTTCAATTGCTTGATAAGGAATATTTTCTTTGGGAATCAAATCTTTCTCCATTCGATTATGCGTTCCAATATACAAAACTTCTAAATTTTTTTCCTTTTCTTGAAACTTGCGAATAATCGCTAACGCTGGATTAATATGTCCAAAACTTCCCCCAGCTGAAACAACAATTTTCATTCGTTCACATCCTTTTATATTTTATACAAAAAAATCCAGATGGTTACTTGCCTAAGATTATCAAAAGTATATCACAAATCAAAGAAAAAAGGACTATTTTCTCCGTGTCCTTGCAAAATCGACCCATTCACTTGATAAAGCCTCGATATTTCCATCATAAACAAGAGGAATTAACTCTAACTGCATTACATCTCTTTTCGGTGTAAAATAAACCCGAAGATGCCATGCACCATTTTGAAAACGATCGCGAGTTAAAGAGGGTACTAATGCATAACGTAAATCCGGTTCAACATAACTGCAATGATTATGACCGAAAAAATCAAACGCTACCTTTCCCTTCATCACTGGATTTTCTGAATAATATTTTTTTAAATACATGGTTGGATTCAAAATATTTTCTTCTACCTTTAAACGCAAATTAGGATGATGAAGTCCAAAATAAGGCTTAGAAGCAGTAAACTTAAGAAAAGCATGCGTATATCCGAGATGATAAAAATTAGGATGATACAAAGTTAAAATATGATTAATATCCAGTCCCATTCTTAAAAAATCTGTATCATGATTACCACCCAAAAAACCATAAATAATCCGATCATCTACAGGCATCTTTCTTGCTAAAGCATGAAAACAATCCTCTACTTGATAAAATTGCTCTAAAGAATGCGTAACTTTTTGATGAGTAGTAACAAAATCTCCTAAACAAAAAATAGAAGAAATTCCATGTTGAGTAGCATAATCGGTAAAAGCATCTAAAATTTGAAAAGAAAAATAAGGATTTTTAATAACAAAATGCGTATCAGAAAATAAAAGCATTTCATAAGGACGAGAATAATCAGAAATTTGTAACTCCATACACTCATTAAAAAAAGAATTAGCACGAATTCGATACACCGCAGGAATCTGATTGGATGAAATTCCTTCAATGCCAATTCGATTCGATAAATAAAGAAGTCTTTGATATACCGTTTGAGCATCCGTTAAATACCGGCGATGTCGTAATCGCTTTACAAGTTCATCAAGGGTACAAGATTGTTGATATAACTCTTCAATAATAACTTTATCCATTCCTTCAAACAAAGTTCCAGGATGAACTGCATCACACTCATACTCTACAAGATTTAAATGATGCTTTAATTGCTTAAGTTCTCGCTCTTGTTGGATTAAACGTTGATTTTTTTGATTATATCTAACTTTCAAAGCATCATATACATCTTCCAATTGTTCTTCTCTTTTAACACTTTGATGATTACACTGAATTTGCTTTTTAAGTAACTTACTTAAACGTTCATTTTCTAAACATAAATCATTTACTTTCTTTTCCAGTTCTTGATTCCGATTCATAAGAATCTGTTTTTGTTGTTGTAATTTTTTCTTTTCTTGTAATAAAACTTGCTGTTCTTTTTCCTCAAAAGAAACTTGTTCTTGAATACATTCTTGACGATTATGAGAAGCTTTCCGCGCTTTCATTCGTTGCATAAGTCCACATAATTGTTCCCAAAATGAATCGTTAAGTGGAAAAACCGAAGCAATGGCATCTTTTTGATTCATTAATTCATCAAATAAAAGATATGTAGAATCCTGGTAACAATCCAAACAGTCATCAGAATACTTTAAAAAAACACCTAAAGATTGTAAAAGCTTAACAAGAAATAAAGATTGCTTCTCAGACATTAACTGCTTTTGAATTTGCAAAAGTAAAAAAAGAGTAATATCTTCATGTAAGATTGAAGATACTTGATAATCTGGAAAAAATTCTCGTGCTTTCGTAAGTCCCTTTGGAGCTTTTCGAATCCTACCCAATATCTGAATTTTATCTTTAATTGTTAACACTTTCATGGGTATTCCCCCTTCTTTTAGTGTAAAGGTTAAAGACTTTATTTGTCAACAGATTTTAAACAGAAAGAATCTATAAAATGTTTGCAAGGATGGTTTGTTAAAAAAGAGATTATTTATATTTTCCTATGAGAAAATATAATCACATATTTAGCTTTATATTTTCCTACAGGAAAATATAGTACATATATGAAATACATTTGCAAGTATAGTAATTTCTTGCTTAATAAAAACAAAAGAAATTTTTAATTTTACTTCACAAATTTCAATATATTCATTTTTTGGTCGAAATTTTCAACCAAAAAAGTTAGCAAATTCTACATAAAAATTATGTTTATTTCTAAGGTCGAAAATCTTGATTTTAAAAAGTCATTAATATTCTTATAGAAAAATATAGTCATATATATGAACTTATTCAAACCACCATATCCATTCAAACTTGAAGTCCCAAATTGGAACTTCAAGTTTGAAAATCCTCCACTGGTTAATTATAAGTAAAAAACAATTAAAAATCATTTCATAATCGCAAGTACACATTTTATTAAACAGGTCTTTATCATTTCGTCTTCTAATTTGTTAAAAGATTCTTGCAACAATTTAATATCTTCATCATATTTTATCACTAAATTGTTAATATATTTTCGCATTAATACAAAAGCATCCATGATAGCAATACTAACTTGAGTGGCAACAGAAGATTTTAAAATAGTAGCAAGCATCGCTACACCTTGTTCGGTAAATATTTTGAATATTGGCCTTGTTTTAATTCTAAGGTCGCAAAATGCGACCTTAGAATATCCAAATACTAATCTCTCTTTAGGTCAAAATGACACTATTCATTTTCTAAATCGATATGTAAATTTAATTCTTCTTCAGTTGGTAATTCTTTTAAAATTTCAG
>CANQXM010000107.1 GCA_947627835.1 uncultured Bacilli bacterium
ATGTACTTTGACTAAAGCCGATAATTACCGCGGCAGCTCCACCAATGTATGGTCCAACATAGGGAATTAAATCCGTGAGTCCACAGAAGAAACCAAAAAGAATTGGAGCTTGAAGACCGATTAAGGAAAAGCCAATTGAGTCACATACAAAGACCATGGTTGCAACTAATAAGGTGCCATTTACACATTTTCTTACTTCGGTGCTGATGTTTGTAATTAACAAAGATAATTCTAAGCGATTTTTTTCAGGAAATAAGTTTAATAAGTGATGATTAATTTCATCAAAGTCAAATAACATATATAAACCAATAATAAGACCAAAACCAATCGTTAGTAAGCTTGAGAAAAATGTTCCTACAAAATTGATGAGCGATGCTGGCAAACTAGTGGTAAAGTTTGAAAAAGCTACATTGATGGTATTCATCATATTGGCTTCCACGTTGGATAAATCAATTCCTCGGTTACTGATATTTTCAAAGAAATTGGTTACACAGCCTTCTACTTCACTCACAATTTGTGGTAAATTCGAGACGAGTTCATTTAACTGGGCGTAAATGGTTGGAATTAAAATGCGAATAAATAAAATAATAATGGCAATAAAGACGATATATACAATAAAGGAGCCCATCATGCGTGGTATTCCCTTTTTCTCCATTTTTTTTACAAGGGGATTAAATAACCAAGCAATGGCAAAGCCGATAAATAAAGGTGATAAAACTTTTAAAACACTAAAGATAAAAGAAAAGATTCCCCACTCTCTAGCAATAATGGTAACAATTAGTACAATGGCAATAATCATTACGACATATAGTAAATGTAGTATTTTTTTAGAAAGACTTACTACTTCATTTAATTCATTGATATCGATTTTTTCTTTATTTCTTCTGAAATTCATTTTTACTCAAACTCCTTGGTCTTATTATATCACAAAAAGAGCAGAAAAAAAGAATGATATTACATTCTATTTTCATCATTCTTAGGATATGCACTTACGTTATTTTCTAAACCTGGAAAAACAATATTGGAAGTTGAATTTTGAATAACTGGAGTTTCTTTTACCTCTTCTTTATTTAGTTTTGGTAAATCAATTGTTTTTGGTAATTCGATTGTGCTCTTTTTCGGAGTTATTGGAATTGGCATCTCTTCTTTTTTCTCTTCTGGTTTTCTATTTACAAACACAGAACTGAATGGAGCTGGATTGGATGCTCGATAACTTTCTTTCATTTCTAATGTTTTTGGTTCTTCTTTTATTACAGGAGTTTCCATTTTTGGGATTTCTACTGGAATATCTGGAATGCGATAATCATTTTTAGATTCCTCAGTGGGTTCTTTGTTAAGACCTTCTAACTCTTTTGAAATGGATTCTGCTAAGGCATCAAAATCAAAATCAGTTTTCGGGATCACGGTTGTATCTTCAATACTAATTGGAGTCATTTCTTCTTTGACTGGTTCCGGTGTTACGGGTACCTCGTTAAATTCCATTGGCGCAGGTTCTTTGGGTTCGATTATCGGTGTTGGTGGAATTGGCGTCTCCATTGGTGGAACCGGTACTTCTAAAGTGCTTGGTTCTTCCACATCTTGGAAAGCATTTTGACCTGATTCACTATTTATATCTAAATTTTTTGTTTCTGCTAATTGACGCTCTTTTTGATCTTTTTTCCCAAAAAATAGGACAATTAAAAACGCTAGTACTAAAATGGATATGATTATAAAAAGTATGATTCCGAAATTTTCATTGCTATATAATCTCGACAAAAAATCCATTTTACTCACCACCTTTTTACTCTATTGATAGAATATCATAAAAAACTCATGAAAGTCAATAGTGTCTCTTTTTCATTTTATGAAAAATTTTTGAATTTGGATACAATGAAAAATGTAGGTTCCCCTACATATTTTTTGTCATTTGATTCATGACTTGACGAACTTGCTTTTGACTTGGCTTTCTACCCATACTACTCATCATAGCTTCGATCATTTTTTCATTTATTGGTGGATTTTTTTTCATATATTTCTTTGTTGCAAATCTTGCTAGGAAAAAACCTAAGACTGCTCCAATCACAAGCCCTAGTAATACTAATAAGATATCTGATAACATCTTATGACCTCCTTTGTGTGTTTTCATTTTACTAAAAATCCTTGAAAATCTCAAGGTACTTTAAATATTTTCTAACCAAAAATAATCTTTATTTTCAAAATCACAGAAAAAGAGATTTTTTTCGTTTCGTAATTCTTTTAAAAAACTTGGCCTTGGAAGCGAACTTTCAATTTCCAAGTATGTTTTTTTCACGACTAATTTTGTTTTTTCATGGCGATATACATCATAGATTTGATGCGTATTTCGGTATTTCGTATAAAAATAGTTATCTTTATATTGTTTAAATAAATTAATATCCATTTGTTTTTGGTTAAATACATCAATTAATTTGATGAATAATTCAATACCAAGGGGAATATCTGCTTTATCTACATAATAAATTTGCTCTAAGGTTCGATATAAATGATATGGATTTCTTTTCGTTAATGTTGCAAACTCTTTTTTGATTTTAAAAATATAAAATTGTCTCATCTTACGCACCCAATTTTATTTTAAGGGGTAGCGTCTTCTTTTTTTGTCGAATTATCTGACTTCCTTTATTTTTAGCAAAGAAAAAACGTCTTTATCTTAATAGACGTTCTACTTTTGCTTTCAGTGTTTCATAATCAAAAGACATTTTTTGTAGCACTTCTTGTGGATAGCCACTAAATCCGTAGTCATTGATTCCCAAAACGTATTCCTCACTTGTTGCAAATTGTTGTAAGATTAGTGGATTTTCAGCAGCAATTACAATTCTTTTGGCAGTTTGTGGAAGAAGTTGTTCGATGTAATTTTTTCCTTCACTTAGAAATAACTCTATGGAAGGCATGGATACGACCCGCGTGTCTAACCCAACTTTTTCAAAATCATAAGACATTTGTAGTGCATAGATTAGTTCACTACCACTACTAATTAAAATACCATCTAAACGACTTTTTTCTGGTTTGATTACATAAGCACCATAGGCAACTTGTTTGGCG
>CANQXM010000108.1 GCA_947627835.1 uncultured Bacilli bacterium
ATTAGCATCTATTTCTTTGTCAGCTAATGCCAGGTTTGGTTGAATATAGTCAGAAAATTCAACAATTTTTAGTTCTATTCCTTGTTTGGCAAGTTCCGGTTTCACAAAAGCAAGAATATCTCCAGCCGGAACAGGCGAAGCTCCCACCTTAATTTCTACGGCATTGCCTGATGTCGCGATAGCAAGATTGCAAGAAACTGCAAAAGTCAAAACTGTCAATGTATTGAGTAAATGTCTGCGGTACATAAAAAATCTCCATTGAAGTGAGTTCATATTAGGGAAATTTTGTCGAATTAACAAATTTGTAACTAAAAAATGATCAAAAGAACCTAATCGTTAAAGGAAGATCACCCCCAAGTATTCCGTTTAAAAATTATCATTAACTTCAGATTTATAAAGGTTTCTTTCAATTTTCGAGGTTCAAAAGATGAGATATAAATATAGCCTTAAAATTGAAGTAAGCAAATAGGAAAAATTAACCATTAAAAATAAAAGTTAATATTTTATTAAATATTTTTAAAATTTATTAAATTTAATAAAAACATTAAATATCATCCTTCTTAAATTTTATTGTAGTACATCCAAATATGCTAGAAATATGAATTTCTTTTGTTGAATGATACTCAGTTCATATTTATCAACAAAACTTTCTTTGCAGTGGAAATCTCACACCCAAAGACAAAGCTACCAATTAATGAGCTATAAATCTTACATGGAAAAAATGGCTCCACGGATTATCCCAACTGTCACAAAGTTGGCATAATACACATTGTTTGTAGAATTGGTCACTGTCAAAATAATAACGACAGTCATTTTGACAGTACAATAAATTGTGCCAATTTTGCTTCGTTTAACAAACTTGTTAACAATCGGAATTCTTTGATCTTTTTAATTGTTGAAAATTTTCACCAAAAAATCGTAAATGTTGACAAAGATTTTAACAATATTTAATAATATTTTGATTTTACATGAAATAATGATAAATATCACTAACGACCAATTTTAACAGCCATTTTGCGTATAACGTCTCTAAGGCCCGTCCTATAAGGATTCTCCCTTTTAAAAGTTTTTAACAACCAGATGTTGATAACTTTCCCCATGGAAGAAGCTGATTCCGAGGTTTGCAACAACTACTGCATTGTGACAACTGTCACAATGTCTTCGAGAAGCACAAGATATCGACAGTCACCAATGATTTGGCCTTTTTCGGCAGTAAAAGCCAGAACAAACGACCAATAAGAAGCTTATTTTTAATCCTTAAATAAATTAAATTTTAATTATCTAATATAATTTAAATAAAATCTTATTTGCTTTATTTAATATATAAAAATATTTTTATCTTAAGAATTTAAATTAAATATTATTATTTATTTTTTATTTTAGATTTTCTTTTCTTTGGAATTTCACTTCGATTGTTCTGTCTAGCCTACCCTACTCTTTTGGCCATTTTTCTATGTAATGAAGAATTATCTTTTCTTTTATGAATCACCCACCCGCCCTAATTTTTTATTTTTTTAATTTTTTTCTTTTTATAGACCTTCTTTAACAAAATGAAGATTCATTTCCATGAAACACCCTCTTTTCGTGCTGACTCCTCACCATTAAAGTAACGACTACTTAGCCATTTAAACTTCAGGCAAAAAACTTCTACTCTTTAAGTCAGTACATTTGAATGATTTAAACTGAAGCTTCCTTTTACGTTTGAATGTTTTCAGATGATCGCTTCTTACAAAACCGTAATAGCTCAGAAGGAACCAGCTTTTCTTCCTAGCCTAACCTTCTATTTAGAAAACGATCAGAGTCTTGACGTTTTAAAAGAAAATCGATTGCTATCATTTACAACATCTGAGTTGGCAACACTACTTACAGTATTTAATCCTTCCCTGCTTCTTTTAGTGATGGAAGATGCTAATCTGTCTGATATTCGTAAATTGCAGGCAATCATTCATGGACTAAGAGGAACCAAAACTCTTTTGGGAGTAGTTACAAAAAGTCCTTTAAAGGATTTTTTTTCTACTTCGGTCATCTCCGGAATTGATAAGACAATCTTTATCCAACTTCCAACTGAAGTTCACGGACTTTCAACAGGAACTGTTCCTCTAATATTGTCAACATTGTTGAAGAAAACCCAAAGTAAGATTCCTATCAAAGAAATCAATCATCTTATTAGCGAGAAATCGGCTTCAAAATTAATAAAAAATGCGCTAATGGCCTCTTTAGTCAACCCGGAATTATTGGGCTACTACTTCGTCTCAGATAATGGAAGTACTGACTTCCAAGGCTTATTCAATGCTATTTCGCAAATGCTTTCTCGTTTTTTGCCAGGATACAAGCCATTAGAATTCCCAATTGAAGAAGCAACTAAGGGTGCTGGCGAGGTTTTACAGAATCCAATTGAGTTTCAAGAGAAATTCGGAATAGTTTTACCAGATTGGCAGCAAGGGATTGAACAAACCGTTGCCGCCTTTTTAGCTGACAAGAATTTTATTTAGTCAATATGTTAGGCTCTTAGTCTCATCAGCCGGATAACAGCGCTGGCAAGGATAGACTTCAATACGGCACCAATTAAGAAAGGTACAAAACCTAGCAAGAAAGCGTTGTTTATTCCTAATACACAGACTAACCATAATGCTCCCAATGTATTAATTATGCAGATATTGGCAAAAATTTGTGCTACCAAAGACAAGAGAACAGAATTATTCCATCCCTTGTCAGCACATTTACCAACAAACCATGCAGCCAATGGAAACGCCAATAGGTATCCTGCAGTTGGTCCCAAAAAAGCAGCCGGTCCAACCAATGTTGTTGCAAAAATAGGAAGTCCAAAATACCCACCTAGCAAATACAAACATACTGTCAAAAACCCAAGATTTGCACCTAAAAGAGCCCCCGTTAGTCCAACCGCACAAGTTTGC
>CANQXM010000109.1 GCA_947627835.1 uncultured Bacilli bacterium
AGACTTCACAGAAAGTTTAATGGAACTCGGAGCACTTATCTGCCTTCCGAATACGATTCCTCTTTGCAAGGAATGTCCACTAAAAGAAGAATGTCTAAGTTATCAACATCAAACCATGATGAATTTTCCTAAAAAGAAAAAAGAAAACCCTAGAAAAATCGAGAACAAAACAATTTTAATTTATGAATATCATAAAAAGTATGCAATCCAAAAACGTGCTGAAACCGGACTATTAGCATCCATGTATGAGTTTCCAAATCAAGATCAAACTTGGAATAAAAAAATGCTCCAAGATTATTTAACAAAACAAAAAATAAATGTTTCAAAGATCGAAGAATTAGGAACATATAAACATATCTTTTCTCATCTAGAATGGCACATGATTGGATATTTAATTCATCTAAACGAACCTATTTCAGCTGAGTTATGGGTAACCAAAGAAGAATTACAAAGCAAATATTCTCTTCCAAATGCATATATAAAATATGCGAAACACCTAAAAATGTGACAAATAAATTATACACCTCAAAGCTTTTCTTCATATGAAATAGTAGGAGGTGAAAAAATGAAGCAAGGTATTGATGTTTCCAGTTATCAAGGAGAAATAAATTGGGAAATTACCAAAAATGAAATTGATTTTGCCATTTTACGATGTGGTTATGGCGATAACATTTCAGCTCAAGATGATGCCTTTTATCAACAAAATGCCAAATCATGTGAAAAATATTATATCCCCTTTGGTGTATATCTATATAGTTATGCAACAAATTTAGAAATGGCCCAAAGTGAAGTAGAACATACCCTAAGATTAGTAAAAGATTATCAATTAGAATATCCAATCTTTTTAGATGTGGAAGATCAAACTCAATTAGAACTGCCAAAAGACAAACTAATTGAAATTGTTAAATATTATTGTGATAAAATAACAGCATCTGGTTATAAAGTAGGAATTTATGCAAGTTTAAATACATTAAATAACGAATTAAATACTACAATATTAGATGAATTTGATAAATGGGTAGCTCAGTGGAACAATACATTTTCTTATAAAAAAACAAGTAGCATGTGGCAATGGACCAATAAAAGATATGTAAAAGGAATTTTAGGGGCCGTAGATGGAAATATTGCATTTATAGATTATCCAAAAATGATTCGTGAAGAAAAATTAAATCATCTTCTACCATTACAAGAAGAACCACCAGCACCACCGCTTTTGCAAGTACCAGAAAAGAAACCAGAAAGAAAATACAAAGTAAAAGAAAAACTCTATTTAAATGGCAACACTTATCAAGAAGAATCAGCAACCAACATCATAAAAACATATTGTAATAAAAAGGTAGAGATAAAGACCGTGAATCAAAATAAAAATATAGTAGCACCATATCAAGTTCAATCAAAAGGCTATGTTCGTGAAGAAGACTTATCTCCTGTAAAATTGACAAGAAACAGTTTTTATGCTAAAATAATTGCATTCATTAAAAGATTAATTAAAAGATTATATAATATCTTTAAAAGGAAGGAATAGCTTCCTTTTTTTCATAAAAGAGGTGAAAAAAATTGATAACAGAATTAAACGAAGAACAACTAAAAATGTTAAAATATCTTGAAAAATGTCGTTATGCAAAACAGATGCTCGAATCACAAATTGATATCTTAATTAAAGATTTTACATTTAATCATGGGTACAATCCTGTAGAGCACGTAAAGGGAAGAATAAAATCTCTAGAAAGTATCAAAGCAAAACTAGAAAAACATCATAAAGAATTTACTGCTGAAAACGTTATTCAAAACGTAAAAGACATTGTTGGAATTCGCATTGTTTGTTCCTTTTTATCCGATGTATTTGATATGGTATATCTCATTAGTCATACCAAAAATATTATCATTAAACAACGTGAAGACTATATTCAAAACCCAAAAGATACCGGTTATATGAGTTATCACTTACAAGTATTAGTTCCGGTTTATCTTCAAGAACATGCCGAATACATTGAATGTGAAATCCAAATCCGTACAGTAGCAATGGATTTCTGGGCAACTCTAGATCACAAGATATCTTATAAATTCCAAAAAGACATCCCAGATGAAATTAAAAGCCAAATGTTTGACTATGCTAAAATTATTCAAGAACTTGATAAAAAAATGTTAGATTTAAATAAAATCGTTCAAAAATACAAACAAGAGTTATAAAGTGGTATACTATAAATAGGTGATACGATGAAAATACCTCCTATTTCCAAAATATATGAAGCCTTTAGTGCGATTGCTGACAATCGAATAACGATAACAAAAGAGGAAGCTATCATTAAATCATCAGACTATAAAAAAACATACACAGTGAAATGGAAAGAAAATTTGTATGCTTCTACGGATAATGCAACATACTGGCAAGGATATCCAGGATATCCGGTCATTGCCGTTTGGTTACTAACAGGAATTCTTCCTTATAATTCAGACAATATCAAATATTTTAAAAATATTAATTGGCATGAATTAAATGAAAAAAATAAAAGAGACTATGACAAAAGTATCAATGATGTTTTAAATGAATTAGCAAGTCAAAATATAGATACAGAAAAAATTGAAGAAGATGTAGATAATATATATAGTGAAATCAAAAAATTACCTTTTCAAATTGCACGAAAGATTAAGTAATTGAATAAAATATAGAAAGAAACTTGCATTTTAGATAATAATTTGCTATATTATTTTTACATTGCAGGTGTAGTATAATGGTTAATATATAACCTTGCCAAGGTTGGGATGGGAGTTCGATTCTCCTCACTTGCTCCAGATTGATAGGAAACTCGGAAAATTCTTCGAGTAGTAATATACATTAACTAGAAGTACGTTCTAGTTTTTTT
>CANQXM010000110.1 GCA_947627835.1 uncultured Bacilli bacterium
TGGAACTACGGGTATATGTCCTATTTGTGCACATAAATAATAAGCAATAACATTAACCAAGGTTGTGGCTACTCCAAAAATGATGTATAAAATGATACTTTTATATTTCTTCATATTACTTTATCTCCTTTTATGTCTGGCTTTCTTTTGATTCCTATCAATTCTATCAATAATATAGCATAAACCAAAAGAAAACTCCATCTTGCGATGAAGTTATTCTATATTTTGGGTTGGGATAATTTATTAATTTCTTCAATTATTGAGTCTCCATGGACTTTAATTTTTATGGGCGATAAAATATGAAAATTTTTTAATTCTTCTATCGTTTTAGGCCTTAATTCTACTAATTTATCTAACTCGTCATTTGTAAATACGTAGTATGCGGGCAGGTTCATTTCATTAGATCTAGTTTTTCTTAGTTGAATTAATCTTTCTTTTAAATTATCATTTACGAAAATATTATTGCAATATTTTTCTTTGTAATAACTGTAATAATCAATATTATCTTTAATTGATAAATTCATATATGATTTTGCAGTTTCTTCCATTTCTGTTTTTGATTCAACATACTCATCGTTTTCAGCATGATTTAAATCATATTCAATTTGTCTTACAAGTGCGTCCGCTCTAAGTATTTTATATTTCATTTCTTTAGGGGCTTGATTTGTGTTTAATATTGTTTCCTGATTAGCAGCTACTACTAGTACTCTTCTATAATAATTAAAATTTTTCGAAGCCAAAAACTTTGTTAATTTTGTGGCTTTGTTTTCCCATATTTTTCGAATTACTTCTCTTTGTGCTTCCACTTGACTTAATGGAGAATACATTCCTTTTTTCACTTTTTTACCATTTATAGTAATTTCTCTAATAAAATCTCCTTTGTCAGTAACGGTAATATTTCCAATGAGATTTTTACATTCAATATAGTATGTGTAAATTGGGGTAATAATAACATAATCGATTTGAGCGGTTAAATCTTCATATTTTACTTTAATATCTCTTAATACATACATTCCTATATGTGCTTTTTTTAATTGATATGCAATTTCATTTTCTCCATCTAGTCCTTTTTTTACAGTAAATAGTTCGCTTAGTAGTTCTTTATTGTTTGGATTTTCTTCTTTTAATTTTTTTAAAGCATCATATTTTCTTTGTAAATCACTACTTTCTTTATAAAAAATTGTGTCTTTAAATCTGAATGCTGCAATGGCTTGTTTTATTAATCCCACGTATATCACCTATTTCTTATTATATCGTATAAAAGGAATTTTTTATTATAGTTATTGTTCTTTTTATATTCTTTAGTTCGTTGATTGTAAATAAAAAAGACTAAGATTTGAAATATTCCGTCATCCTAGTCTTTAAAAAATAGTTACTATTTTGTTTGTTTATCTTTGATAGCTGCCTGTACCACAATCTCATTCGGGATGAATAAGATTAAATTTATATAAATTCACTAGTGACTAATGTCTTCAATACTATTTAATTATATCACTTTCAGTTCAAAATTAAAACCTAGTTATTAAAACTAGGCTCTGAATGACCTAGAGCTTCAAAAGTTTTCTAGGCACTACTCGATATATAATATACCTTGCTTATATAAATTAAGTCAATAATTTTTATAACTTTTTATGATTTTTGGATACAATTTAGCCAATATAAATTCGTTACATTCTGAATGGTCAACATTTTTATATCGATTTAAAGGTGTATCAACAAAGCATTTACAACATTATCTAGATGGGTTTTGCTTTCAAAAACTTACCAATTACACTACACAAATTTTAAATCAACTATTAGTTATGATGAAAAAGTCCATGACAAATAAGTGCAATATTGATTCTAGTAATATTTTTGACAATAGTTCTGGAATTGATTTTCAACTAGTTTATACGGATTACCATTATTCACCCCTTACAATCTAGTGCAGAGCGTAATTTTATAGATTTCTTTTTATTTTTCCTTTTTCTTTTTATGCAAAGGAAAATAATAATTCCTATGGTAAGAAAACTAACAAAAGAAATACCTAAAATCCAAACCAAAGAATTAATCTTTTTTTCTTCTTTTGACTCTTTAATGGATGGTTCTTCTATTGTTTCTTCTTTTGGTTCTTCTCTTGTAATATAAAGAATATATTCACTCGTTGATTGATCTTCAGCAATACATTTAATACTGATAACGTTTTCTCCAACATTTAATGAATAGTTTTCCTCTTTTTGAATAGTAGAGGTACTTTTTTCAGCATCTGCCTTTATTACAATATTTTCTGTTTTGTAAGGAAGAGTAACAGTATAGGTAAAAGTATCTTTTTGAAAAGAAATAGGGACACCTTCTATTTCTAGCGATTTTAAATAACTATTTTCATCCTTTTTCGTTATTGTATTACTGCTAGAATTGGAATTATTGTAGTTGGTTTCTGAATTTGAATTAGCACTTTTCGATGGTTGTTTTGGAATTTCATCCAGATAAATAAAACCAGCTAAATAGATTCCATCCCCAGAACCAATTTCATAACTTGCTGTCCTATCTCTTTTCTCAGTTCCAACAACACCGCCTTCAATTATACGCATATAGCCATCTAGAACATCTAGAACATAGGCAACATGACCATATCCATAAAATCCGGAATAAACAGCAATCGAATTTTCCTTTGGTGTTTCTCCTACTTGATAACCAGCATTTTTTGCGCTTGCGAGCCAATCAGTAGCATTTCCCCAATCACCTGGTAAAGCAATGACTAAGCGATGATATACTTCTTG
>CANQXM010000111.1 GCA_947627835.1 uncultured Bacilli bacterium
ATCTCTTTCATCTTCATGAATTCTTGTCATTACCCGCAAGACATTGCCATCAATTGCAGGAGTTTTAAGGCCATATGCAATAGATCCAATTGATCCGGCTGCATAAGGCCCTATTCCGGGAAGATTTTTTAATTCTTCATAGTTTTGTGGCAAAGATTTTTTTCCATTTTCTAACAGTGTTTCAGCACATTTTTTTAAGTTTCTTGCTCTCGTATAATAGCCAAGACCTTCCCATAATTTTAACAATTTATCTGTGTCTACTTTTGCTAAGTCTTCTAAGGTGGGTAGTTCTTTAATGAAACGAAGATAGTATTCTTTTACGGTTTCTACTCGCGTCTGTTGTAACATAATTTCGGATATCCAAATTTTGTAAGCATCTTTTGTATGTCGCCATGGTAGATCTCTTTTTTCTTTTTGGTACCAGTTTAACAGTGGTTTTACAATTTTTTCTAAGTCTTTTCCCATCTTTTTCACTCGTTTCATTGATTATTTTTTATTTTCCACTACTCCCATAGTTTGATAATACCCGTGCTGATGGATCATTTACGTTGCAGCCTTCCCAATTTTTATTTGGCATCCAATAATCGATAATCCATTTGCTTTTTTGTGGATAGTACTGTTCAAAGATTTCTCGGTATAGGAGCGATTCTTTGGTAAATGGCTTTGGATCGCTATATTTTTGTATTTTTTCTTCATATTCTTTATCGGTATATTTTTCTTCGGCGAAGGCCTTTAGGTAGTCTACCATGGAATGTCCTACGGCATCTGAAAAAGCTGCTTTTTCTCGGAATAAAATATCTTTTGGAAGGTAATTATCTAAAAATGCTATTCGCAGTAAGTATTTTCCTTTATGATAGGTATTCATCTTCTTTTCAGGGTCAATACTCATTACATATTTTACAAAAGCTAAATCAGCAAAAGGTACTCTTCCTTCCATGGAAGAACCTGAAATGCACCGATCCGCACGTAAAACGTCATACATGTATAATTCTCGAATTCTTTTTTCTGCTTCTTTTTGAAATTCTTCTTTATTTGGAGCAAAGTCAGTGTATTTATAACCGAAGAGTTCATCACTTACTTCTCCTGTCATAATTACTTTTATGTCTGTATTTTTATGAATCCATTGACATAGTAAATACATTCCAATTGAGGCACGAATCGTGGTGATATCCCAAGTTTCTAATTGTTTTATTACTTCATTTAAGGCATTTAATACGTCATCTTTGGTAATAATTACTTCCGTATGAATGCTTCCAATATAATCTGCAACCTCTTTCGCATATTTTAAGTCAATCGCGTCGGTGTTCATTCCAATTGCAAAGGTTCTAATCGGATGTTTGAGTTCTTTGGTAGCAATGGCGCACACTAAGCTAGAATCTAGGCCTCCACTTAACAAGAAACCAAGTGGAACATCACTATCTAGTCGTTTTTTGACTCCTTCTGTTAATAAGTGATTGATTTTCTTAGCAATTACATCCAGATCATCTCTTACATATTTTGTAACTTTGGTTACATCCATGTAGGAAACAAATTTTCCTTGATAATAATAATGTCCTGGTGGAAATGGGAAAATTTCATCACATAAATCCATTAAGCCTTTGGCTTCAGATGCAAATAAAAGATCATGACTTACTTTGGAATATCCATAGAACATTGGGCGAATTCCTATTGGATCTCTTGCTGCAATGATTTCTTTTCCATCAAACATTACACAGGCAAATTCAGCGTCTAAATCTTGGAACATGGAAAGACCCTTTTCTTCTAAAAGTGGGAGTAAGATTTCACAATCACTATTTGAAATAAAGGTATACCCTTTTTGTTTTAGTTCTTCTTTTACTTTGCGAAATCCATACAGTTCTCCATTACAAACAGCAATTTTTTCTTCCTTTATAAATGGTTGCATTCCGTTTTCTTCTGGGCCCATAATCGCTAGGCGATTAAATCCCCAAATTCCATTCTTCTCAATTATTTTTGTCATGTCTGGTCCGCGATGTTTTAATTTGTTTAAGCTTTTTTTGAATGCTTCTAGTTCTATGTTTTCTTTGGTTGAAACTAAAAAGCTACACATTTTTATTCCTTCTTTCTGTCAATTAAAAATCAGACTTTGTAATCCACATGGGACGAAAGTCTGATTTTCCGCGGTACCACCCAATTTATTATAATTCTTTATAATCACTCTTTTTGACTCTATCAAGTCTAGAACTTGTAACGTTGTTCTTACGGCTTAGTCTACTTTTTTCATTTCGGTAAGCAACTAAGAAGGGTTCTTTCTCATTTACTGACTACTAGATTTTCACCATTCTCTAGTTCTCTTATGGAGTCTTTCAATGATACTTTTCTTCCTCACTGTTTTTCTTGTTTAAGAATAATGCTTTTTTTCTTCGATGTCAATAAATTCTATGCTTTTTCAGTAAAAAAGAGTAAATAAATTAAAAAGGTTCAAAATGAGTATAATTAGTAATAAAAAAATACCATTCTTTTTCAAATGATATTTTTATCTAGTTGTTCTAAAAGTTCGAACAAAAACATCGTTGGAGCGAGTGTCGTAGTTATCTACAACTCTTTTCCAATAACGAAAGAGTACATATAATCTTCCGTTGTTAGTAATAATATACCACGTTTTAAGTGTTTATGGAATAGATTTTTGTTAATTTTACAATCTTTCGCATAAATTGTAATTTAGCGAATAGTAACTTAATTTTCTTTTTTATTAAACATATGGCGTACTTTATCTATTCGATTAT
>CANQXM010000112.1 GCA_947627835.1 uncultured Bacilli bacterium
CAATGATACCCTTTATAGTTTGGTAGTGGTGGCTCCCCATATCAGTCATTTTTTGTCTTCTAGAGATTATACGGCGCCGTTTGCGCGTTTTATCAGTAAAGAGATGAGTGAGTACTTATTTCATTATGAATCTTAAGATGGTTTGTGTTATAATTTTGGTGAGGGAGTTTTTATGATTAATCCAGAATTAAAAAATTATATTGAAACACAAATTTTTCCAAGTTATGAAAAAAATGATGCGGGACATGATTTAACTCATATTCAATATGTTATTGAAAGAAGTCTTTTATTTTCAAAAGAAGCCATGGAAGTAGAAGATATCAATTTGGATATGGTTTATACGATTGCTGCTTATCATGATATCGGTCATTTTTTAGATGCAAAGCACCATGAAAAAGTATCTGCAGAAATGTTTTTAAAAGATGAAACCATGAAAAAATTTTTTACGGAAGAACAAAGAAAAGTGATGGCCGAAGCAATTTTTGATCATCGTGCAAGTAAAGAAAGTCATCCGAGAAATATTTATGGGAAGATTGTTTCTTCGGCGGATCGCAACACCGATATTCACACGGCTTTAAAACGAACTTATGCGTATTATTTAAAGCATCTTGGAAAGGGAAGTTTGGGAAATATTATAGAAGAAGCTCGCAAGCACTTAATTCAAAAGTTTGGAGAAAATGGGTATGCCAATTTTAAAATGTATTTTCAAGATGATGCTTATCAAGCCTTTTTAGATGATATCAAACGAATGACTTCTGATGAAAAACTTTTTGCTAAGGCCTTTTTAGAAGAAAATGGGATTTATCCAAAATTACGTGAAAGTTTTCAAAAACAGAAAAAGGAACATCCAACTTTTTCTTTAGATGAAATTTTATATGCCGTTTATAAAGGGGAGGAAGAAACTTATCAAGAACCTTATGATGTGTTTCGCAACCGAATTTTAGATGCAAATGACATTGATGAACTTGCTTATTATACGAAACAAGTAAATCCAGCGTTAAAAGATTATATTGAAACCCATGTTTTTCCAGAATACAGTAAAAATGATGGCGGACACAATTTGGCACATATCTTAGAAGTTATTCGTAGGTCTTTTGCTTTAAATGATACGTTTCATTTAGGACTTTCTGATAATCTTATTTATACGATTGCTGCTTGTCATGACTGGGGAAAATATGAAGATCATGAAAGGCATCATCTGATTGCAGCACAGCATTTTATGGATGATGAGGGATTAAAGAAGTTTTTTACTGAAGAAGAACAAACTTTAATTTTTGAAGCCATTCAAGATCATCGTTCTTCTAAAAAAGAAGAACCACGAAGTGTTTATGGAAAACTGATTTCTTCGGCGGATCGCAATACCCGCATTGAAATTGTCTTTATACGCAGTTTCTTTGTAGCTCATGAACGTTTAGCAGATATGCCAATTGAAGCGTATTTGGATTATACCATCCATCGTTTAGCTAAAAAGTATGATGAAAAGAATCCCGAAAATATGTTTTTTGAAGATCAAACCTATCAAGTCTTTTTAAAAGATATGCGGTCTTTATTAAAACAAGAAGAAGAGTTTAAGAAAAGATATTGTGAAGTTAATCATATTACTTCTAGAAAACACAAAGTTTTTGAAGAACCCGGAGAAGTTTCTTATATACGCGTATTAAAAAAGTAGAAGAAATATCGTTTATTCTTTGATTTCTTCACTTTTTTTGTTATAATACATATGAATTTAAAAGGAGGCAAGATTATGGCAAAAAATGAAAACAGACAATTTGTTGGTTTAAAATGTAGTAGATGCGGTAAACTTCTTCGTCCTACTACGAAAAATAAAAAGAATACAACGGAAAAATTGGAATTAAATAAGTATTGCCCTACTTGTAAACAAGTAACGGTATTTAAAGAGACTAAATTAGCAAAATAAGAGAGTGAGTGAGTTTGATGCTTATTAATATTAATGATATTAAGAATGGTATGACAGTTATTGTCGACGGAAATTTATGTTTGATTCAAGAGTTTCAACATGTAAAACCTGGTAAGGGAAGTCCATTTGTTAAAATTAAATTAAAAAATTTACGAACGGGAAGTATTGTAGAAAATACTTATAATACGAATATCAAGATTGAACGCGCTCATGTGGATAAGATGCCAATGCAATTTTTATATGCCGATGGTTCTAATTATGTATTTATGAATACAGAAAGTTATGAGCAACTTGAAATTCCTGCTTCAAAACTTGAAAATGAAGTGAAGTTTTTAAAAGAAGGAATGGAGATTCAAATTGATCAATATGAAGGAGAAATTTTAGGGGTTTCTCTACCTGAAAAAGTTGAATATGAAGTTGTAGAAACAGAACCTGCTGTTAAAGGAAATACAACCAACAATGCTATGAAAGATGCGAAAATTGAAACGGGATATGTTTTAAAGGTTCCTCTATTTATTAATCAGGGAGAGCGCATTGTTATTTCTACAAGTGATGGAAAATATTCTGGAAGAGCTTAGGGCTCTTTTCAGAGTGTTGACAAAGTATGCAATACTCTTTCTTTTTTCAAAAAAGTATTGTATAATGAAAAAGTAAGAACGCTTTATATAATCCAAAATTAAAGCTTACT
>CANQXM010000113.1 GCA_947627835.1 uncultured Bacilli bacterium
CACCGACAAAATTCCCCTCTTGTAAAACAGTTCGAACAGTAAGTCCCTCAGAAGGTCTAAGAACTCCCTCATAACTTCCCGTTATCGTATTTCCATGAACTTGATACGTGATATTAGAACTATCCGATGAACCTGCTAGTCCCTTAGCAAAACCAAGTTTGCTGGAATCAAACTCTTTTGGCATGGTAATAGTAAACGTAACATTTCCAATTACGGTATCCCATTCATTTCCAATAAGATTATAATAAAGTTCATCTGCATCTTGAAGTGGATCTTTTCCTAAATTATACGTATACTGAATCACATAAGTCTGCTCGCCAGTTACAGTACGACTTGCCGATCCAATTTGAATTTTATAAATTCCTTGTGCTTTAGAAACTTGATACTCATGATCGACGGAAACATTGGAAATTTGAACGCGATTTTTCGATGTCGTCCCATCTAATCGTTGAATTTCATTCGTTAAAGGAATTGTCCGAAAAATTCCATGTTTATTTTTATTAAAATAAGCTGTTATGGTTTCTGTAACATCTAAGACATTATTTTCACGAACAACCATGTTGATATCATATTTATCAAGAACATAATCATAAGCGTGATATTGATAATTTTTGCTAGGTGTTAAAAGAGAATTCGTCGAAGTAAAATATCCTTCTGGTAAATCCAAATGAATCGTAAGTCCTTCAGAAGGTTCAAAGATTCCCTCATAACTTCCGGTTATCGTATTTCCACGAACTTGATACTTGACATTAGAATCATCTGTTGAACCCATTTCACCAGCAGCAAATCCAAGATTGCTGGAATCAAACGCTTTTGGCATGGTAATAGTAAACGTAACATTTCCAATCGCCGTATCCCATCCATTTCCAATAAGGCTATAATAAAATTCATCTGCATCTTGAAATGGATCTTTTCCCAAATCATATGTATACTGAATCACATAAGTCTGCTTCCCAGTTACAGTACGACTCATAGAACCAATTTGAATCTTATAAAGATCATCTTCTTCATAAGTATAATACTCATGATTTACACGTGCATCCGTAACTTTAGCTTGATTTTCAAAGGTAGTGCCATCTACCCCTTGAATCTCATTGGTTAACGGAATCATTCGAATGATTCCGTGCATATTTTCATTAAAATAAGCAGTAATGGTTTCTGTAATATCTAATGTATTATTCTCATTAACAATCATATTGATATCATATTGATCGATTACATAATCGTAAGTACGATATTGATAACTTTCACTAGGTGTCTTAGAAATTTCATCTGAAAAAGGAAGATCTTCTCCGAAAGCCCGTGCACTAGGAATACTTAAAAAAGCAAAAGAAAAAACAATTGCAATAAATAAGGATAGCCCCTTCATCACTCTTTTCATAATGACCCCCTATAATTCAACTTTTACATTTTCTCTTTCAGATTCATTTACTTCAAACATAGGTTTTGATTGATAGCGAAATAACTTTGCAATAAGATTTCCTGGAAACATTTCTACTTGATTATTATAAATTCGAACGGTCCCATTATAATATTTTCTTGAATTTGCAATATCATCTTCAAGTTTCGTAAGTTGATCCATTAACTCTTCAAAATTTTTACTGGCTTTTAAATCAGGATAAGCTTCCGCTAAAGCCATAATCTTAACAATTTTCTTTGTTAACTCTTCATTAGCTTTAATTTTTTCATCATCAGATAAATCATCATAAGCTCGATTTCGAAGTTCAACCACTTCCTTAAGCGTATCTTTTTCATGCTTAGCATATCCCTTTACCGTTTCAACCAAATTTGGAATTAAATCCCATCTTTTCTTCAAATAAACATCCATGGTAGAAAAAGCTTCCTTAACCCGATTATTTAATTGCACCAAACGATTATAGGTTGCAAATACAAAAATAAAAACAAAAACGACAACCGCAATTACAATATATTGCCACATACTTCTCACTCTCCTATATCAAGTATAACATAGAAGAAAGAAATCTAAAATTTTTTTTCATAAAAAAACGTAGTTTAGAATACTAATCTTTTACAAAAAAATGAGAGAGTGAAAATAGTAAATTACATTAGCATCTGATATAATAACAAGGTAAGGTAGGTGAAAACATGATGAATATCGGCTTATTTTCACTTGCAATCATTCCAAGCTTAATCCTTCTTTGGTATGTCTACATAAAAGATAAAATTGAAAAAGAACCTATTTATTTACTAACCCTTCTCTTTATCGGTGGCATCATTGCTTGTATCATCTCCATTCTCCTATCAACGCTATTAAAGCAATGCCTTCCCTTCTTTCAGCGAGAATATACCGAACTAAATCTAGGACAAATCTTATGGAAAATACTAATCTCCACCACCATCATTGAAGAAGGCTCAAAATGGCTGATAAACCGAACAATTTGGCAAAATAAAAACTTTAACTATTTATATGACTCCATCGTGTATTCAGTCTTTGTAGCACTAGGATTTGCTACACTAGAAAACATCCTTTACGGAATTTCTTTTCACGCTTACGGAGTATGGCTACTTATCGGAAGAGGACTTATATCGATACCAAGTCACGCCATCTTTGGTGTTTTTATGGGTTAT
>CANQXM010000114.1 GCA_947627835.1 uncultured Bacilli bacterium
AGTTATGTTTTTATATAATTGATATAAATAGGCTCTGGTTGGTGATTGTTGAAGATATTTTTCATGAGGAAGATTTTGATGATGTAACTTTTTGTTTATATTTGTAATGTATATGGGAGAGTGTTGCAGGTATGCCAATGACTGTAATATTTCTCTTATATTATATATAGTTCCTAGTTCTGCCAGATATTTTAAATTTTAATTGATTGTTTATTTTTGTTTTTTTTATATTTTTAATATCAAATTAAAATTTAATAACAATGGAAAACTATATAGACAAAACGGAACAAAATGCTTCAAAAGAAGCTAGTTCCAATAAAAAGGCTAGAAAGCCAAAAGATGCTTTTTGCATCGTAAATGAGAAGTATAGAAATATTCTTTCTCATCAAATGCAGAAAGACCAAGTGGAAGTAAAAAAAATGGTCTTTGAAGAGGCTTTAAAACAAGTAGAGGGTATAACTAAAAATGGTTATCTATCTACACTTAGAGAAATAGTCTTGAATAGATTAGTTTCTAATTTAAAGTTTAGCAAAGACTGTATAGATTTAAGTTTGAATCCTTTTGCGGCTGCCCAGAACATTGCAATGGCTGGAAAGAAGCAAGTGGAGAAAGTTTTATCATTTGGAATAGAATCAGTTTATAAAGCTGATGATATAGCTTTTTTGAATGATGAACTTTTTTCCGAAGGGGAAATGGCAAAGGCAAGATTTTCAAGCGTGTCAACTTCTCCTTCAGAGAGTCAGCTTAATGAAGCTTCTAAACTGATTAGTGCTGTGAAGCAAGTTTTAGAAATTATGAATGGTAGTGATTCCGATAAGGCACAATCAGCATGATTCCCTAAAAAATGTTGAATAGCATTATAGAATATTAGAACCTCTCTCCTCATTGGCAATTAAGTTAGGAGAGAGGTTTTTTTTTTATGCCAATTTTTTGATTCGATAAAGCAATAATCTAACCTGTGTTATTGGAATGGATTTTACCCATGAAAGGTAAAATATAAGTGATGGTTATTTTTGGGGGTATAGTGATGTGTTTAGCTTCATGATTCTATTTTTATAGTGATAGGAGAAATATTATATTTCTTATTTAGTGTCTGGATTAGAATTTATAAAATTGGTGATTATTTCTAATTTTTTGGGGGGTAAATAAAATGATTTTGGAGAAAAAGAAAATAGCCTCAAATCCGAAGATAAGAGGCTGTGATATTCATAATAAATTTTGCATTGCAGCATCCATTTGACTGTTTTCAAAACTATCCAAGTAGATTTGGGTTACTTTTTCTGAACTGTGTCCCAATGCCTCACAAATAAGTGATGTACTAACACCAGCCCTTTTTAATGTGGTTGCATGGGAATGTCTTGCCACATAGGTTGTCAATTTCTTATCTATTCCAAGTTCTTTACCAATATTTTTCAATCGCCTATTTACTTTAGCTATTGTTTTGTGAATCCGATTCCTTTGTTGTACTTCTGTTTGATGAAATGTTGATAAGATTGGGAAAAGAAAATGAGAATCCTCTGTTTTATATTTATTGATAATTTCAATAGCTTTGGGTAACAATGGAAGTTTTATAAGTTTCCTTGTTTTCTTCCTTTTGTAGACTAATCTAGTATCCATTATGTTATCATGAGTAAGATAAGCCATATCAATAAAATTGATGCCTCCCATGAAATAAGAGAACGAAAATAAATCAATAGCTAGATGGATATAGAAGTCTTTACCTGTGTAATTGTAATTAATGATTTGCATCACTTCTTCTTTTACAATTGCTCTTTTGGCTGTAACCTCATGCAATCTTGACACTTTGAATTTGCGGAATGGATAATATTCTTCTTTGACAATGTTTTCTTCTATCGCATGATTGTAAACAACTCTTAATGTTCTAAATCTGATTCCGATAGAATTTTCTGCATCTCCATTACCTCTTTGCCATTCTTCGTATTTTTTTAACCAAGGAATGTCTATATCAGAAAAATAAATATCAAGATGCCCATTAAACCTCATTAAAGAATTGTAAACATGATAATGAGATTGTGCATATCCTGTTCTTTTGGCAGCTCTGAGTTGTTCTATTTGTTCTAAAAAGAACTCTCCTACTGTTTTTTTCTTTGTAGGTTTGGCTACCTTTTCAATAAGAGTGGTGGCTGTAAATTCTTTGTTTTCTGATTTAAATTCGATAATTTTTTCATTGTATTCTTTGATTTTATCAGCGATAAGTGTTTCAATATATTCTTTATTGGGACAATTGGGTTTAGGTTTGTTTTTGGTGAAGTCCCAATATTGTTCTGCCATTGATAAACCTAAACTGATGTATTTCTTTTTGCCATCTTTACATACTCTAAGCATTAGAGGATGTTCTCCATTTGCAAGTGTTTTTGATTTGTAACACAAGATGTTAATTCCTGCTGTCATGACTGATTTCGGTTTAACTCTTGGTTTAACTCATGGTTTAACTAGAGGGCAAAATAGCCTAAAAAATGGGTAAAAAAAGAAGCACCTACTTTTGTAAGTGCTTGATTTTTAATGCTTTCTGTATAGTAAAAGCTGATTAAGAGTCAATTGCTCTACCAGCTGAGCTACGAAGTCTTC
>CANQXM010000115.1 GCA_947627835.1 uncultured Bacilli bacterium
CCGGAATCTTTATTTCTTTCGTACCCACTTTGGCGGTAATATAAACGGGTTGTTTATTGGTACTTTGAAGTGCGGTGATTTTTCCGTTTTCGACTTTTACAAGCGTATCATTGTCGCTTTCCCATGTGATGCTTTCTACATCGGTGGCATCATACGGATCATATTCAATTTGAATTTCTCTTTGTTCGTTTGGATACACATCATTGATCTCCGTAATTTTTTTGCCATTTACATAAGCATTTAATCCTTTTAAAGATGCTTTTACTTCTACTGGAATTTGATACGTACAAATATGATCTTCGTTATTTGTTTCTAAGCAGTTGGTAACTTGCATGGTAATAAAGATGTCTTTTGCGTTTCTAGCATCACCGATTACTTTAATGATTCCTTCTTTGGAAACATCCACCACTTCTGGATTACTGCTTGTGAAAGTAACTACGGGTTTGGCTTCGGCAGGTTCCATCGTATAATTAATATTTACGGTATTTAAGGTATTATCTGTTTGATATTTTTCCATTTCTATTTTGGATGGAAGATTTACTTTCGTAACGGGAACGCTTACATTTACATTACATTCTGCATATACTTCTCCATTTGCAACAGAGATTACTTGAATGGTGGTATTTCCTTCTTGTAAAGCTTCGACAAGGCCATCGGTAACTCTGGCTACTTCTTCTTTCGTACTTTTCCAAGTCACTCTTTTATCATCGGGATTTTCCGGTGTGGTTGTAAATGTTAATTGAAAACTGGAAACGCCACTTCCAACTTGCAAGCTTAAATTGGTTCGATTTAAGGTAATTTTGGAAATTGGATTGGTTACATGTACCGTAACTTGTTTTTGAATTCCATAAGCATTTACAGTAATATGCGCTGTTCCAGTTTCTTTAGCAGTTAACTGGTTTTGATTTACAGATACAACATTTTCCATATCTGTCGTAATTTTTAAGTTTTCTTCGGTAGTGGTATCACTTTCTTTTGGTGTAGCTTGAATTTCAAAGGTTTCTCCACCAATTTTATTGATTTCATTTTCAACGTTTAACGTAATGTCTGTAGCAGGAACTTCGACTTTTACTTGTAAGGTATCGCTTACTTCATGTTCGACGGGTTCATAAATGGATGGCGAATCTGCTCCGGTTTCTTTGATTTTGGTAAACCGATTGATCTTTAATTTGAAATCATATTTTCCGCTGGCTTCTTTTTTGACTTTCAATTTTACGGTTCCCATTTTACCTTCGTGCGTACAAATATTGTTGCTGGTTTTACATCCTGCTCCAAAACGAACGGTATTTTCTAAATTCGTATTTGGATCAACGTACAAAAAGTCACTACTACTTAACTCATTGGTGGCAGATAAAACTTCAAAGGCATTTTGATCATAGGATAGTTCATAGCTAATGGTTGTAAATTCACTCGCTCCTTCTAGAGAAATGGGAATGGTGATAATCTGTTCTCTTTGGAGTTTTTGCGCGTCCACTGCTTCACCGGTTTCACTTTTCACTTCCATGTAAAAACGGGTGCCACTAGCAAGAACCATTCCCAGTGGAATCATTCCTATGGCAAATAGTAACAATAAGGTTATGAGTTTCTTTTTTCTTTTCATTTTGTCATCCTCTTTCTTTTACTCTACAAATTGGGCTTTGATAATAATTCTTCGCGAATCTTGATTGAAACATGTTGATAATGTTAGTTCTTTGGTTTGAGTTTGAATGTTATAGGGAGAATCATCATTTTTCTTCACTAAATAACTTTCGGTAATCTGGTATTTTAATATATCATTTTCTGTATATAAGATAATTTCTTTGGGTTCTTTGGTTTCATAGATTTTTTTTAAATCACTAAACATGTTCTCAGAATTGGTATTATGACCAAAAAGAACGATGTTTGAATCTGTTAAATCTTTTTTGTTATTTACATTTAGGAAAATGGAACCATTTTGATTTTTTCTTTTATAAATGTCATGAGTTAAGTAATATTCATTATCGATTCCTCTCACGACTGGATAGTCAATGTTGGTACCGGGAATAGAAATCCAAGCAATAATATCTTCATTGATTTGATGTAATTTGGTAAAATCAATGGGACTTTGTGCTTCGTTTATTGTTTCTTTAACATCACTTCTCAGTTCTATGTAAAGCTGTTCCGTTTTTTGATTATCTTTTAAAACATTCATACCAAGTAGAAAACATGTAACACTTCCTGCACCCAAACCGAAAATGAAAATATACTGAATGATTTTTTTAACTTGGGGTTTTAATTTTCTTTTCATGGCATATTGATGTAGTAACGCAAAATTTCAATGGCATCTTGCTCGGTGATTTCTTCATCTTGATCGTCTAAATTTCCTACTTGCAAGCGCCATTCATTGGTATCTTTTTTACCAATTGCAATGAGAAGTGCTTCCACGGCATCATCGACATCCACGAAACCATCGAGTGTTAAGTCTCCTTTTAAATAATCAGAAACGGTTACGATACAAGATACGCTTTCTCCTTGATAGGTTGCGGTAATCTTCGCAATGCCACTTCGAATGCCTTTGACAACGCCATCTTTTACTGTAGCAATTTGATCGTTATCACTTTC
>CANQXM010000116.1 GCA_947627835.1 uncultured Bacilli bacterium
GAACAATAGGCCTAATGAAAGGAGTAAATACATTCAATTCTAGTAAAAATATAAAACTTGCAACATATGCTTCTAGATGTATTGAAAACGAAATTCTAATGTACTTAAGAAAAAATAATAAAATAAAAGGAGAAGTATCTATAGATGAACCATTGAATAAAGACGGAGATGGAAATGAACTTTTACTTTCAGATATATTGGGTACAGAAGCAGATATTACTTCACGAAATTTGGAAGATGAAGTTGATAAATCACTTCTAAAAGCTTCGATAAATAAACTAAATAATCGAGAAAAAGACATAATGGAAATGAGATTTGGATTTAAGACAGGCAAAGAAAAAACTCAAAAAGAAGTGGCAGATGAGTTGCGGAATTTCTCAAAGTTACATATCAAGATTAGAAAAGAAAATTATTAGCAAAATGAAAAAAGAAATTGCTAGTAAAATAGGTTAATAATAATTTTAAGTCATTTTAAATAAAAGCATAAAAAAACCAAATTTGGAAATACTAAAAACATAAGTATTTCTAAAGGAGGTTTTTCTTTTGTTAAACAATAAAGTAGAAATCTGCGGAGTTAATACAGCCAAATTACCACTACTTAGTAAAGAAGAAAAAGAAGAACTATTTGTAAAAATAAAACAAGGAGACAATGAAGCAAGAACAACATTTATTAATGGAAATTTAAGATTGGTATTAAGTGTAATACAAAGATTTTATGGTAGAGGAGAATCAGCAGATGATTTATTTCAGGTAGGATGTGTAGGATTAATCAAAGCAATAGATAATTTTGACTTAAGTCAAAATGTACAATTCAGCACATATGCTGTACCAATGATTATTGGAGAAGTTAAAAGATATTTAAGAGATAATAATAGCATAAGAGTAAGTAGATCCGTGAGAGACTTGGCATATAAAGCAATACAATTTAAAGAGAGATATCTAAAAGAAAATGGAAAAGAACCAAGAATTGAGGAAATTGCAAAAGAACTAGGAGTTTCAAAAGAAGAAGTAGCATTTAGTCTTGATGCAATACAAGATCCAGTATCTTTACAAGAGCCAGTTTACAATGACGGTTCAGAAAGCATTTATGTTATGGATCAAGTGAAAGACAGTAAAAATACGGATGAAATGTGGGCAGAAAGAATGGCAATTGAGGGAGCTTTGCAAAAATTAAGTGAAAAGGAAAGAATGATTATTGCAAAAAGATTTTTTGATGGAAGAACTCAAATGGAAGTAGCTGATGAAATTGGTATTTCTCAAGCACAAGTATCAAGACTTGAAAAAAGTGCAATCAGCCATATTAAAAGATTATATAAATAAAAAAAGTTGAATTATGTCAAATCATATGCTATAATATAGACATGTGCTTAAATAAGCATCGCAATAAATTACTTTATAATTATAACACAAGGAGGATTGTCATGGGGATATTTATTGAACATGAGGAACTTAAGGAAATAGTAAACCAACTAGAAGAGGTAGGAGTTTCTTTTATTATGTTGAATCGGCAACTAACTGAAAAATCAATTAAATGGCTGCAAGAAAATGGTTATTACATTAAAATTGCTTATGCAAATACATGCATAGCGAAAGAAAAAGAAGAATTACCTTCACATAAGACAGTCAAAAAAATATTAGAAGAAACAGAAGAACTGGAAGAAAATTAATTAAGTATCTAAAAACATGGAAAATAAATACTAGACAATGAAACAAGGAAGAGCTGAATAACTCTTCCTTGTTACGTGATAGATTATTAATAAAAAAATAAATCTATAAAAATAAGAAATAATAAAATAATTTGTGAATATTATAATATAGAATAAAAAATAGGAGGAAATGTGCTTAAACATTATGCACATAAACCAGAAAAATGCAAGATAAAGGATTAGATTTTAAACATAAAGAAGTAGTGAATATAAACAATGGAAAAAGATTAGGCTATGTACAAGACGTATGTGCGGATTTAGAAACTGGAAAAATAACATCTATAATTGTGCCAGGAAGTAACAAGATGTTAAATATTTTTTCATCAAATAATGAAATTGTTATACCATGGGAAAGCATTAAATGTATAGGGGATGACCTTATACTAGTTGAAATATAAAAAAGGAAAAAATTTCTTTCAAAAAAGTATTGACATAAGGAGTTTAAAATGTTATTATAAATAAGCATGAAGAAAGCAAGAAAATAAGTTGATAGAAAAGTATAAAATTTCCATAAAAAATTTCAATAAAAATATTGACTTAATTTCAAAAACGTGGTATTATAAAAAAGTACCTTGCAAAAACAGACAAAAATAAAATAAACTTAAGAATTAGTAATAAAAATTGAACATGAAGAATAGAATAAAAACAGCAATTACTAGTTTTTTATTTTGCCTATTTTTTTGGGGTAAAATAAATTTAAAATTTATTTTAAAAAATTTGTCCAAAAGTGTTGACAAACACAAAAAGGTATAATATAATACAAAAACGTTCCACTCTTTTGGAACATAAAAAGTACATTGAAAAGTAAACAATAATATCCTTTAGAGAATAAACCGAAGCGGTAAATAATAAAGATG
>CANQXM010000117.1 GCA_947627835.1 uncultured Bacilli bacterium
CACCACTAGGGCCAAGAATACATACGAGCTCTCCTTGTTGGATTTGAAAAGAGATATGATCGAGGGCTTTAATGGTAACTTCCCCCATATGATAAACTTTCGATACATTTTTAAATTCAATATATGCCATACAAACAACCTCTGATAATAAAAGTACTTTTATTCTACCATAGAATAAAGAAAAGAAAAAGAAAGAATCATTTATAAGTCATCTAAATAACTATGATACTTTCCATCTTTTTTATATCCTAAAACACAATTTAAATTAATATTATCCAGAGCTTTAAAAATATTATAATCGACATCCGGATTAGAGGAACGAAGTTCTTGAATTAATTTTTTCATAAAAAGACGCTTGCTAGATTGATCATCTTCCAAAGTACAATTTTCTGTAAACCGACAAGCGCAATTTAAAAAAGTTAAATGATTATAATTTTTCCAAGCAATAATATCACGTTCATGAACCAAATAAAGCGGACGAATCAAATCGACGCCCTCAAAATGATCGCTATGAATCTTTGGAAGCATCGTCTTAACCTCTGCTCCATAAAACATCGATAATAAAGTCGTTTCAATTACATCATCTAAATGATGGCCCAAACAAATTTTGTTGCACCCTAACTCCTTCGCCCGATTATACAAATGTCCTCTTCGCATACGAGCACACAAATAACAAGGATGTCCTTCTTCTAAAGAGGAAACTACTTGAAAAATATCCGTTTCAAAAAATTCAATCGGAATATTTAACAGTTTCGCATTTTCAACAATCATCTCCCGATTTTTTTCATGATACCCAGGATCCATAACAACAAACTTTGCATCAAAATGAATCTTGCCATGACGCTGTATTTCCTGAATACATTTTGCCATCAAAAAAGAATCTTTTCCACCAGAAATACAAACCATTAAATGATCGCCATCAACGATGAGCTCATAATCATTCACAGCTCTTACAAATCGACTCCAAATTTCCTTGCGATACTTTTTAATAATACTTCTTTCAATTTCTTGATATTTTTCCATTCATAGTCACCTCATAAAAAAAGCCTACTACGATAGTAGTATACAAAACAAAATTTAGCAAGAGGAAAAAACGATTATTCATGTTGGAATAATCGTTCAAATTCTTTTCTTTGATCATTTAAAATTTCTTCCGTAAGTTCCATATGTGAATCCGTTTGTAATGGAGAAGTTCCTTCCACCAAAAGCTTGGCCTTTCCATTTTCTACATATACATAATTGGGAGCATAAATGCGTTTTTCTTGCGTATCAATGGTTTTTCCATCACTCGTTGTAAGGGTATAAGAAGAAAGAACGGGAGAAAGAAGTTCTAATAACTTCATATATCCTTCGCTTCCCTCCGTAGTTCGAACGGGTGTTCCGTCTTTGACACTAAAGACATCGCGAATATCATAAATATCTACATAATATATTTTAGAAATTTGATTTTCTTTCGCTACGCGAATAGCAGATTCTAATACACTTCTACACCACGGACAAGTAGCAAATCCAAAATAGACATAAAAAGTTTCTCCTTGATTCATTTTATCAATAATTTCTTCTGCACTAGAAATTACAAAAGGATGATCGTCATCCACATTCACAGTTCGATACGCAACACCAGAAGCATTCACTTCTCCATTATATTGCTCATACATTTCTTTAAATTGATCGGTTTTTGGATTCTTCCCACAAGCTCCCAACACCAAAAGAAAAAGAACTAAAAAGACATATTTATATAGTTTTTTCATTGTAACACCTCTCAAATTATTATAATTGTTTTTTGCATAAATGAAAATAAAAAATCCATTTTTTCACCTATTTTTCACGATGAACCGAAGAAACGGAACTTCCATGACACGCTTCTTCTAAACAAGTATCGCGCTCATCTTCCATTTCAATCGTAATATGAGTAATTCCCTTACTAGAAAGACTTTCTCGAATGGTTTCCTTCACTTTGTTAAAGTTCTTAGAAGCACTCACAACATGCATAGTAAGATAGACACTTTCTTGATCCATACTCCATAAATGAATATGATGCACCTCCTTGACTCCAGGAATTTCTAAAACCCATTCTTGAACCTCAGAAACAGAAATGTGTTCAGGAACATGTTCCATAAATAAATGAAAAATTCCTTCAAAGTTTTTCATAGCTTCCCATAAAATAAAGATGGCAACAAAGATACACAAAACAGAATCAATCCAATAAAATTTTGTAAATTTAATAATGATGGCACCTACTAAAACAACCACCCATCCCAAAACATCTTCAAGCATATGAATATGAACGGCTCGTTCATTAAAATGATCAGAATGCGTAATATAAGTTGCTAACCCATTGACAAGGACACCAAAAATAGCTAAGCAAATCATCCCATCATAATGAACCAAAACGGGATGTAGAAATCGTTTACAAGCACTGATAATTACCAAAACAGAACCAACCATTAACACCATGGTGGTAATAAGCGCCCCTAAAACGGAAAACCGCTGATATCCATAAGTATAACAAACATCTGGCTTTTGATGGCTCTTGCG
>CANQXM010000118.1 GCA_947627835.1 uncultured Bacilli bacterium
ACAAGAATTATCTTTTTCATTCTTGTTCCTTCTTTCTTCTTTGATAGTACATGGTTAATGTGGGAAAATTTTCTTCCGTGTTGGGTACTTCTGGTATTTTTTTGTTTGTGATTGTGATTACAAATGGATCGGTAGTATCCTTTTTTAATTCGAAATAATACGGTTTGGTTTCTAAGATATAACCTTCCATGGTTTCTACTTCACTAATGGTATAATTTCCTAGTGGCAAGTCTTCTAGTTCAATGATTCCTTCTTCGTTGGTATAACCATCAAAGATACACTTTTTTTGTTCATCATAAATTTTAAAACGAACATTTTTCAGTGGTTGTTTTGTCTCTTCGTCTTCTTTTAAGAGTTTAATTTTTTTGGTTACTCGTTTATTTTCTAAAGTAATTTTTTCTTTTTGATGTTGTTCATTTACTTCAAAGCAATGGGGAGTTTTGGATACCAGGTAATCATCTGGTGCATCGGTTTCAATTAAGCAATAACTTCCATCCCATAAGTGATCAAAGATGATTTTGCCTTGTTCGTTGGTGGTTGCTGATTTTACTCTTTCATTTGCATTATAAATGGTAATTCCATCGCCATTTTTGATTTCTTTTTGAGCGATTAAGGCAAAGGTAACTCCTTTAATGGGGTTTTGCTTTTCATCTTGTTTTAGGACTTCTAATGAAAGCTCATAGGGAGAAACTTCTAGGGACGTACGAAACGATTCTAGGCTTCCTTTTTTCATCAAGTCTTGCCCTCTTTCACGGTAGTAAAATTTTAATGGCGCACCTTCGTAGATTTTTTCTAGTTCAATTTGTGCTTTTTCGGTTCCCGTAATTTCTAATTCATCTTTGTTTTGAATGATTTTATCGCTACTTTGGGTTGTTATTTTATAATTTTCTAAGACATGATTTAAATCCGTTAATTTTAGTTTGTCAACTTGATTCCAAGTTCGTTTTTGATTGCCAAAGTCTGGAAAAAGAGGATCTTCTCCAATTAAGTTTAAAATTTCTTCCCGTTCTTCTAGAAAGCATTCTTTTTTCGGTCCTCCTAGATACTCTGTGTAATACATATCCCAACCTTCCGGCATGACGCTTTCCCAAATTAGAAGTTGTGCTGCATAGTAGTAGTTCATGCTTGTATGATTTTTATATCCATATCCATAATAAGCAACTTTAGTTAAGTAATCTTTTTGTTCTTTGGTTAATTTTACTTTTTGATATTCCCATTCTGATAATTCTTCGTATTCTTCACTGCTAAGAGCAATTCCCGGTTCTAAGCAATAAACGAGTTCTTTGGTTTCTACATCTTTAATGGGTTTAAAATCAAAGGGATATTCCGTATGACCGGCATAAATCATGTAAGTTACGCCGTTTGGATCTGTTGTTAATTCAAAGGTGTTTTTGGCATATACGATTTCTTTTAAAAAGAAAAATACACCACCTAATAATAAAATATTTAATATTTTTTTCATTTCATTTCCTTTCTTTTTTGCGACTCGCAAGCGATACTTTACTGACTTTGTTTTGATTTGTAAAGAGATGCAAAAAAAGAAAGAAAATGGCTAATTTGCATGCATTTTCTTTCTAATTTTCTTTATCTGGTAGCAAATTTTTTTATTTTGATATTTTCTTTCTTTTCTTTTTGTTTTTGAAATTTATTCATTCGACAAAACTTGTCATTTTTTCTTTCCATTTTATAGATGATTTTATCAAGCCATGGAACGATTATCCATAGGATGCCATAAATAAGATAAATTCCTTCTATGCTATTTACAAAGCGAGTCATTAAAAAGCCAAGTACTCCCAACAAGATTCCATAGATCATTTTGCCACTTTCACTACTTGGCGATGAGGTAATCTCAGGAGCAAAGAACAAACTAGCAAAGATAACGGAAGGATTTAATATCATGGTAATTAAATTCCCAGTTGGCATCAGCAGTTCAAAAGCAATAGACATTAGAATATAGCTTCCTAATACATAAATTGGTAGTTCCTTTTTATAATAGTAATCAAACCACAAATAGGCATATCCTACTACCATCCATAGTATACTCGTTGTACTAATTGCACCAATGCTTCTTCCAAAAAACAAATCAATGGTGGTATAAATGAGTAAGTGTGATTCCTCGGTTGGATTTTTAAATGAAATGTGAGTGATCATCGTTAGCAAAAGGACAAAAAAGAGTTTGGTTATTGGTAAAATGGCAAGTGAATTCCATTTTTCTTTTGCTTTTCGTAAAATGAAAAAAATTATAAATAATAATAGGCTTACTATCACGATGTTGGCTTTTAATGGCATTGTCATCATAATTAACAAACCATATAAAGGCATATGCGTCCAGATATTTTCGTTGTTGCTTTTCCACCAAAAAATGTAATCGACAAGACATCCAATTAAGAAACCAAATAATGGGAATAATAGCGGTCTTACCATGCTTATTAAGGAAATATCTTTGTTTAATAAAGGTAATAAGCCATTTTTATAAAAGCCGTAAATAATAAGCGGCAACAAGACTA